>CALUIQ010000228.1 GCA_944320735.1 uncultured Bacteroides sp.
CGGGTGTAGACGGGAGCCGCCAGCAGGTTGTCCTGGAAGGAGTCGGACAAGGCCGACTGCTCATCGGAGATGACGCCGGGGATGATGCGCACGATGGCGTCCGCCATCACCGCCGCGGCCAGCTCGCCGCCCGTCAGCACGTAGTCGCCTATGCTCACTTCCTTCGTGATGAGGTGCTCGCGGATGCGGTAGTCGATGCCCTTGAAGTGGCCGCACAGGATGATGAGGTTCTCGCAGAGCGACAGGGTGTTGGCCATAGGCTGATTGAACTGCTCGCCGTCGGGCGTGGTGAAGATGACCTCGTCGTACGTCCGCTGGGCCTTCAGACTCTCGATGCACCGCTCGATGGGCTCTATCTTCATCACCATCCCCGCGAAGCCCCCGAAGGGGTAGTCGTCCACGCGGCGCCACTTGTCCAGCGTGTAGTCCCGCAGGTTGTGGATGTGTATTTCGGCCAGGCCTTTGGTCTGCGCCCGCTTCATAATGGAGCAGTTGAAGAAGCCCTCTATCATCTCGGGCAGTACGGTTATGATGTCTATGCGCATAAGTTCTCTTTTTTTGGGTTTATAGGGTTGTTTGCAAACGTTTCGCGAAGCATTCGCTTCGTTTCGTATGCGCAAAGGTAAGCACTTCTCCAAACATAGCAAAAAAATCGGGGCGCATCAAGGGGCTTTTTTTGTCTCTTTTTCGGAAAATCGGATTTTGATGCTGGCTGCCAAGCGTTTATGACTTTTGCGTACGGGCGAAATGCGCATAGAATGGGAGAATCGCTTTTAATTGAATAAATCGAAATCTTACAGTCTGACAGCTGACAGCTGACAGTTTTCAAAAATGGAAAAAAGTGCGATTGACAATAATATAGTATATATATAATATATATATATATTATATATATACTATATTAAAATATTTAACTTTTTTCTCCTTCGAAAAACCGGCTAAAAAATCCGTTTTTTGAAAACTGTCATCTGTCAGCTGTCAGACTGTAAGGCGTCGGAGCAAAACAGATAAAAAGCGGCATTTGTTATTTCGCTTTTTCTTTTTTAATAAAATTTAGGTGGCACGTTTAACCGATTTGCTGTACTTTTGGGGCGCAGAAGCTAAAAGCCGCGAAAACACGGCTTGATAAGTCGAAATAAACAAGAAACTAAAATAGATAGAATTTATGGCTGAAACGATTGATATCCGCGAACTGAACGAGCGGATCGAAAGACAAAGCGCTTTCATAACGAACCTCACGACGGGTATGGACCAAGTGATTGTGGGGCAGAAACATCTGGTGGAATCTCTGCTGATAGGCTTGCTGGCCGACGGGCACGTGCTGCTGGAAGGTGTGCCGGGACTGGCCAAGACGCTTGCGATAAAGACGCTGGCATCGCTCATCGACGCCAAGTATAGCCGCATCCAGTTTACGCCCGACTTGCTGCCGGCCGACGTCATCGGTACGATGGTGTACAGCCAGAAGGACGAGAGCTTCCAGGTGAAGAAGGGTCCCGTGTTTGCCAACTTCGTGCTGGCCGACGAAATAAACCGCGCCCCCGCCAAGGTGCAGAGCGCGTTGCTGGAGGCGATGCAGGAACGCCAGGTGACCATCGGCAGCGAGACGTTCCGCCTGCCCGAACCGTTCCTCGTGCTGGCCACGCAGAACCCCATCGAGCAGGAAGGCACGTACCCCCTGCCCGAAGCCCAAGTGGACCGTTTTATGCTGAAGGTGGTCATCGACTACCCCAAGCTGGAGGAGGAGAAGCTCATCATCCGGCAGAACATATCGGGCGACAAAGTGAACGTGCGCCCCATCCTGAAGGCCGAAGAGGTGATAGAGGCGCGCAAAGTGGTGCGCCAGGTGTATCTGGACGAGAAGATTGAGAAGTACATCGTGGACATCGTGTTCGCCACGCGCTACCCCGAGAAATACGGCCTGAAGGAGCTGAAGGATATGATAGGCTTCGGCGGTTCGCCCCGTGCCAGCATCAACCTCGCCCTGGCCGCAAGGAGCTACGCCTTCATCAAGCGCCGCGGATACGTCATCCCCGAGGACGTGCGCGCCGTGGCTCACGACGTGCTGCGCCACCGCATCGGGCTGACCTACGAGGCCGAGGCCGACAACCTGACTTCGGACGAGATAGTAAGCAGAATTCTTAACAAAGTGGAAGTGCCCTAATTGCGAGAAATTTTTACATTTTTAATTGAAAACACGGAGACACAAAGACACAGAGATAATCTGTTTTTATAATAAAAACTCCGTGTCTCCGTGACTCTGTGTTCGATATTAAAAAATCTGCGTTATCTGCGGATGAAAAATGAGCGCACACAGTTTCATAGTATCAATTTTATGGAGACAACAGATATATTGAAGAAAGTCCGTCAGATTGAAATCAAGACGCGCGGATTGTCCAACAACATCTTTGCGGGCCAGTATCACTCGGCCTTCAAGGGCAGGGGTATGGCCTTCTCCGAGGTGCGCGAGTATCAGTTTGGCGACGACATACGCGACATAGACTGGAACGTGACCGCCCGCTTCAACAAGCCCTACGTGAAGGTGTTCGAGGAGGAGCGCGAGCTGACAGTGATGTTGCTCGTCGATGTCTCAGGAAGCTTGGAGTTCGGCACCGTGCGGCAGATGAAGAAAGATATGGTGACGGAGATTGCCGCCACGCTGGCTTTCTCGGCCATACAGAACAACGACAAGATAGGCGTCATCTTCTTCTCCGACCGCATAGAGAAATTCATCCCGCCCAAGAAGGGGCGCAAGCACATCCTCTACATCATACGCGAGCTGCTGGACTTCCACGCCCAGAGCCGCCGGACGGACGTGCGGTTGGGGCTGGAGTATCTGACCAACGTGATGAAACGCCGCTGCACGGCTTTCGTCCTCTCGGACTTCATCGACCAGGGCGACTTCAAGAACGCCCTCACCATCGCCAACCGCAAGCACGACGTGGTGGCCATACAGGTGTACGACCGCCGTGCCGAGGAGCTTCCGCCCGTGGGGCTGATGAAGATAAAGGACGCCGAGACGGGACACGAGCAGTGGATAGACACGTCCTCGCGTGCCGTGCGCCGCGCGCACCACGAATGGTGGGTGAGCCGGCAGGAGGCCCTGGGCGAGGCGTTCACCAAGAGCAACGTAGACAACGTGTCGGTGCGCACCGACCAGGATTATGTCAAGGCGTTGATGAATTTGTTTGCTAAAAGGAATTAGAATGAAAAAATACGTATTATTAATGTTGCTTGGAGCGGCTTGTATGGGACGGGCACAGGCGCAGAGCGTCACCGTGGACGCCACCATCGACTCCTTGCAGATACTCATCGGAGAGCAGGCGCACGTCAAGCTGGAAGTGTCGCTCGACGCTGACAAGCGGGCCATCTTCCCCGTCATAGCCGACACGTTGGTGCGGGGCGTGGAGGTGCTCGACGTGGCCAAGCCCGACACCCAGCTGCTGAACGACGGGCGGCGCGCGCTCATCACGCAACGCTACACCATCACGTCCTTCGACTCGGCCCTCTACTACCTGCCCCCGCTGGAAGTGATTGTGGACGGACAGCCCTACCGCTCGAAGGCGTTGGCGCTGAAGGTGTATTCGCCCCAAGTGCCCCTCGACCCGGAAAACCCCGAAAGCTTCTTCCCGCCCAAGACGGTGATGGACCCGCCTTTCGCCTGGGAGGACTGGTATATGTTCATCGTGTGCGTGTTGCTCCTGGCACCCTTCTTCCTGTTGGGACTCTATTTCCTGAAACGCTTGCGCGACAACAAGCCCATCATCCGCAAGGTGAAGGTAGAGCCTAAGTTGCCGCCCCACCAAGTGGCTATGCGGGAGATAGAGCGCATCAAGCAGGAAAAACCGTGGCAGAAAGGCCAGCCGAAAGAATACTACACCGAGCTGACGGACGCCCTGCGCACCTACATCAAGGAGCGTTTCCACTTCAACGCGCTGGAAATGACCTCGGGCGAAATCATCGAGAAGCTGCTGGAAACCAACGACAAGCAGGCCATAGCCGACTTGCGCGAGCTCTTCCAGACGGCCGACTTGGTGAAATTTGCCAAGCACAACCCGCTGATGAACGAAAACGACGCCAACCTGCTCAGTGCCATCGACTTCATCAACGAGACCAAGGAGCAGGAAGACCCCAACGCCAAGCCCCAGCCTACGGAGATAACCGTGGTGGAGAAGCGTTCGTTGCAGGCCAAGGTGCTGTTGGGCATAGGAGTGGCTCTTATGATAGGTATGTTCAGCTGGGCACTGGTGTATATCTGTAAGGAATTGTATAACTATTTTGCTTAAAAAGGAGGAGGAAAGACAATGGTTTTTGCGAATATTGAATATCTGTTTCTGCTCCTGCTGCTCATACCCTACATCGTGTGGTATGTGATGAAGCGCCGCAAGACGGAGGCCACCCTCCAGATTTCCGACGCCCGCGTCTACGCCCACACGCCCCGCAGCTACAAAAACTACCTGCTGCACGTGCCTTTCGCGTTGCGCGTCATCGCCTTGGTGCTCATCATCTTGGTGTTGGCACGCCCGCAAACCACGGACAGCTGGCAGAACAGCGAGATAGAAGGCATCGACATTATGATGGCCATCGACGTGTCCACCAGTATGCTGGCCGAGGACCTGAAGCCTAACCGTCTGGAGGCCGCCAAGGAAGTGGCCGCCCAGTTCATTAACGGACGTCCCAACGACAACATCGGCATCACCCTCTTTGCGGGCGAGAGCTTCACGCAATGCCCCCTGACCGTGGACCACGCCGTGTTGCTGAACCTCGTCAAGGAGATAAAGTGCGGCCTCATAGAGGACGGCACGGCCGTGGGTATGGGCATAGCCAACGCCGTGACCCGCCTGAAGGACAGCAAGGCGAAGTCGAAGGTCATCATCCTGCTGACGGACGGCACGAACAACCGGGGCGACATATCCCCCCTCACCGCGGCCGAGATAGCCAAAAGCTTCGGCATACGCGTCTACACCATCGGCGTGGGCACCAACGGCACGGCGCCTTATCCTTATCCAGTGGGCGGCACCGTGCAATACATCAACGTGCCCGTGGAGATTGACGAGCAGACGCTGACCCAGATAGCCGGCATCGCGGAAGGCAACTACTACCGCGCCACGAGCAACTCGAAGCTGAAAGAGGTGTACGAGGAGATAGACAAGCTGGAGAAGACGAAGCTGAGCGTGAAGGAATTCAGCAAGCGCGAGGAGGAATACCGCTGGTTTGCGTTGGCGGCTTTCCTGTGCGTGCTGCTCGAAGTGTTGCTGCGCAACTCGGTGCTGAAGAAAATACCTTAGGAGAATTAAGAATGAAGAATTAAGAATATAAAAATGAGGAATATAAAAATGAGAAATGAAAAAATGAAGAATGTAAAAATATAAGTATATAAATGAATGATTAAGAGTAAAGAATTTTGCACATCGTCTATCCGGATGGTATTCATCATTCTTCATTCTTATTTCTTCATTTATAACATTCTTCATTCTTAATTCTTCATTTTTCATTCTTCATTTATAAAAACTTAGGATATATGTTTCGATTTGAAGAACCTGCCTATTTATACTTATTGATATTGCTCCCGGTGTTGGCGGCATTCTACCTATACTCCAACTACCGCAGGCGCAAGGCCATACGTAGGTTTGGCGACCCCGAGCTGATGGCCCAGCTGATGCCCGACGTGTCCAAGTATCGTCCGGACGTGAAGTTTTGGTTCGTGTGGACGGCCATCGGGCTTTTCGCGGTGCTGTTGGCGCGCCCCCAATTCGGCTCCAAGCTGGAGACCGTGAAACGCCAGGGCGTGGAGGTCATCATCGCGCTGGACATCTCCAACTCTATGTTGGCCGAGGACGTGAAGCCCAGCCGCCTGGAGAAAGCCAAAAGGCTGGTGGCCCGGTTGGTTGACCGGATGGAGAACGACAAGGTGGGAATGATAGTCTTTGCGGGCGACGCATTCACCCAGCTGCCCATCACGAGCGACTACATCTCCGCCAAGATGTTTCTGGAGACCATCGACCCGTCCCTCATCTCCAAGCAGGGTACGGCCATAGGCGCGGCACTGAACTTGGGCGCCCGTAGCTTCACCCCGCAAGAAGGCGTGGGACGCGCCATCATCCTCATCACCGATGGCGAAAACCACGAAGGCGGAGCCATAGAAGCCGCGAAAGCCGCCTCGGAGAAAGGCATACAGGTGAACGTGCTGGGCGTGGGATTGCCCGACGGTGCGCCCATCCCCGTGGAGGGCACCAACGACTATCGCAAGGACAGGGACGGCAATGTCATCGTCACCCGCCTGAACGAGCAGATGTGCCAGGAGGTGGCCAAAAACGGAAACGGCATCTACGTGCGCGTGGACAACTCCAACAACGCCCAGCGGGCCATCACGAAGGAGATAGACAAAATGGCCAAGGCCGATGTGGAGACGCAGGTCTACACCGAATTCAACGAGCAATTTCAGGCCGTGGCGTGGATCATCCTCATCCTCCTGCTGGCCGAGATGCTGATACTGGAGCGCAAAAACCCGCTCTTCCGAAATTTCCATTTATTCTCGAACAAGAACGCTAACAAGTAAAAAAACTATGTATTGCATAAAAAGATATATCGGTATATGCCTGCTCGTGGGGCTTGCGACATCCGTCTACGCCCAAAAGGAGGAGCGCGACCTGATACGCAGGGGAAACCGCCTGTACAAGGACAGTGTGTTCGTGGACGCGGAGGTGAACTACCGCAAGGCATTGGAGGTGAACCCCAAGTCCACGGTGTCGATGTTCAACCTGGGCAACACCCTGCTGCAACAAAACAAGGTGAAGGAAGCTATGGAGCAATACGTGGCCGCCAGCCAGATAGAGAAGGACAAAGGCAACCGGGCGCAGATTTTCCATAATATGGGCGTCATCTTCCAGTCGCAAAAGGACTACGCCAAGGCCGTGGAAGCCTACAAGGAATCCTTGCGCAACAATCCCAAGGACGACGAGACCCGCTACAACCTGGCTTTGGCGCAGAAGATGCTGAAGGACCAGCAACAAAACCAGCAAAACCAAGACCAAAACCAGCAACAAGAGCAAAAACAACAAGAGCAGGAGCAGAAGCAAAACCAGCAAGACCAACAGAAGCAAGACCAGCAACAACAACCCCCGCAAAACCAACAGCAGCAACAAAAAGACCAAATGTCCAAGGAAAACGCGGAGCAGCTGCTGAACTCGGTGATGCAGGACGAGAAAGACGTGCAGGACAAAGTGAAGAAACAACAACAGGTCATCCAAGGCGGCCGGTTGGAGAAAGATTGGTAAATACGAAAATTATAAGTAAATGAAATATATGAGGAAAATAGTTTTCTTATGGATGGCGCTCTGTGCTATGGCGCTCAACGTGTGGGCCGAGGACGAAGTGACCTTTACGGCTTCGGCTCCCGATGCTGTGGCCGTGGGCGACCAGTTCAGGTTGTCATACACCATCAACACACGGAACGTCAAAGACTTCCGCGCGCCTTCCATTCAGGGTTTTGACGTGCTGATGGGGCCGAGCCGCTCCACCAACGTGAGCATCATCAACGGAGACCGGTCGGAGTCCATCACGTTCACCTACATTCTGATGGCCACGAAAGAGGGCGAATACACCCTGGCGGGTGCCACGGCTTCGGCCAAGGGCCATCAGGTCATCTCCAACTCGGTGAAAATAAAAGTATTGCCCGCCGACCAAACGAGCAACGCCGGAGGGGGAGGAGGACAAGGAAGAGCTTCGGAACGCACTTCATCGGGCACTTCCATCTCAAGCAACGACCTCTTCATCACCTCCACGCTGAGCAAGACGAACGTGTACGAGCAAGAGGCGCTTTTGCTGACCTACAAGATTTACACCGTGGTAGACTTGCGCGGGTTCGAGAATGTCAAGCTGCCCGACTTCAAAGGCTTCCATTCGCAAGAAGTGGAGCTTCCCGCCAACCGCCGGTGGGGCTTGGAGCACTACAAGGGACGTAATTATCACTCCACCATCTACCGCCAGTTCGTGCTCTTCCCCCAACAGGCCGGAAAGCTGACCATCGACCCCGCCCGCTTCGACGCATCGGTCAACATCGTGCAGGAAGTGGACGACCCCATCGAGGCTTTCTTCAACGGAGGCGCCAACAGCTTCCAGGTGCGGAAAACATTGACCACCCCCAAGCTCACCATCGACGTGAAAGCCCTCCCGTCCGGAAAGCCGGCCGGATATAGCGGGGGAGTGGGAACGTTCAACATTTCCTCGTCCATCAACAGCACACAGGTGAAGACGAACGACGCCATCACCGTGAAAGTGGTCATCTCCGGCACCGGAAACCTGAAGCTGGTGTCCGAGCCCGAAATCAAGTTCCCCGAAGACTTCGAGGTGTACGACCCCAAGGTGGACAACCAATTCCGCCTGACCAATTCGGGCTTGTCGGGAAACAAAGTGATAGAGTATCTGGCCATCCCGCGCAATGCCGGCACGTATAAGATTCCGCCCGTTCAATTCAGCTATTTCGACATCAAGACGCAGTCTTACAAGACATTGAGCACCGAGGAATATGTCGTGCAGGTAGAGAAAGGCGAGGGGAACGCCACACAAACCATCGCCAACTTCACCAACAAGGAAGACTTGAAGATACTGAACGAAGACATCCGTTTCATCAAGCAAAATGAAGTGACGCTCACACCGAAAGGCGTATTCTTCTTCGGCTCTACGAGCTATTGGTTGTTCTATCTGGTGCCTGGCGTGCTCTTCATCGCTTTCTTCATCATCTATCGCAAGCAGATAGCCGCCAACGCCAACGTGGCTCGCGTACGCACCAAGAAGGCGAACAAAGTGGCCGTCAAACGTATGAAGCTGGCGGGCAAACTCTTGGCCTCCAACCAGCGGGAAGCCTTCTACGATGAAGTGCTGAAAGCCTTGTGGGGCTACATCAGCGACAAGCTCAACATCCCCGTGTCGCGCTTGTCGAAGGACAACATCGAGGAAGAATTGCAGAAGGTGGGCGTGCAGGCCGAGTTGATAAAGGAATTCATCGGCGCGTTAGACCAATGCGAATTCGCCCGTTTCGCCCCGGGTGACCCCAACCAGGCGATGGACCAAGTGTACAAGGCTTCGTTCGACGTAATCAGCAAGATGGAAAATTCGATTAAGCATTAAATATAATGAGGATACATAGGATGAAAAAGATTGTATTTTTTACGCTCGCCCTGATGGTCTCCTTCCTCGCATACGGGCAAGGAGACACCCTGCAAAACGCCGCGGGAGGAGCGGACAGCATAGCCCATACGCACGCCGAGTTTTCGGCCTCCAAGCAAATGAGCAACGTGACCAAGGCGGAAGGAGACAGTGCCTATATGCGCAATGACTTTGCCGCGGCTATCGAAATATACGAGGCGTTGTTGCAAAACGCAGAAGCCCCCGAAGTCTATTACAACCTGGGGAACAGCTATTATAAAAGCGGGGACATCGCCCGTGCCATCTTGAATTACGAACGTGCCCTGTTGCTCGCCCCGGGCAATGCGGACATCCGTGCGAACTTGGAGGTGGCGCGCGCCAAGACGATAGACAAAGTGACACCCGTGCCCGAAATATTCTTCGTGGCTTGGACAAAGTCTCTCATCAATTGCCTTAGCGTGGACGCCTGGGCCAAGTATGGCATCGCGTTCTTCCTGCTTTTGCTGGTCTCAGCGGCCTTGTTCTTCTTCTCCAAGCAGACGCGGTGGAAGAAAGTCGGCTTCATTTGCGGCCTTGTATGCCTCGTTTTCACCGTCCTGTGCAACGTATTTGCCGCCGAGCAGAAAAGCGCGCTGACGCAGCGGAATAAGGCCATTATCGTGGCTCCGAGCATCACCGTGCGTAGCACGCCCAGCGAGAGCGGCACCAGTCTGTTCGTCTTGCACGAAGGATGCAAGGTGGAGATAAAGGACAACACGATGCGCGAATGGAAAGAAATCACGCTCGAGGACGGGAAAGTCGGATGGGTGCCGGCTTCGGACATAGAAGTGATTTAAGGTGACAAATGTCTTATACTGACAGTAGTTTATGAACCAATAAATGTGTCTACTCCTGTCAGTATAAGACATCTATTTTATGTGGTGTATAATGAAGAAAGGGGATGAGAGATAAATTTCCCGCCTTCTGATACTAAACATAATCGCGATTATTTGAATAAAATTGTTCTTTTAGAAATCCGTGACAAATCCGTGTAATCCGTGCCTAAAAAAATAAATTCCCATTAATGCACATTTATAATATCAATGGAGAATCTTGAAGACCAATTCGCGCAGAATGTCACCATTGCTAATAGAAGAATTAGAAACTCCTTTCGAGAACGCGTCGGCTTGGCGTATGTCGCCAATAATCTGCATCGTTTTCACTCCGTTGTAGCGGCGCATAGCCGTCAGGTATTCTCGGGCTTGCCACGGGGTTTTCAAGCCCAAGTACGAGGCTACACCTTGTTCTGTTTTTTCAGGAGCGTAATAAGCCACCATCAGGTTGGAAAAGAAGCCGAAAAGCAGGGATAACGTCACCTGTATGGGGTTGTTTTTAGGGTTTTCATCAAAATATTTTATGATTCGATTAGCCTTCAGCACATCCTTCTCCACCAGGGCGGCACGAAGCTCGAAGTTGTTGTAATCTTTGCTGATGCCGATATTTTGCTCTATCTGTTCGGGAGTGACCCGCTTCTGGCCTTTGGGCAGGGTGATGACGAGCTTTTCAAGCTCACCGACCATACGGCTGAGGTCAGTCCCCACAAACTCGGCCATCATAGACGTGGCTTTCGGCTCGATGTCTATTCCTTTGCGTTTGAGATAACTTGTGATGAACGCGGGAAGCTGTGCGTCCTTCAGCTTTTTCGACTCGAACAAGACGCCCGTCTTTTCTATTTCGCTGGCCAGCTTCTTGCGCCTGTCCAGCACACCGTGCTTGTGGCAAAGGACGAGGATGGTGGACATAAGGGGGCGTTGTAGATAATAAGTCAGTTCGTCCATACCACGCACGGCCTGCGCTTCCTTTACGATGACCACTTGGTGTTCGGCCATCATAGGATAACGCTTGGCGGCATTGATGATGGTGGCTATGTCCACATCGGCCCCATACATCACGGTGAGGTTGAATTCCTTCTCCGTCTCGTTTAGGATGTGCTCTTCCATATAGCCGGACAAAAGGTCTATGTAATAAGGCTCCTCGCCCATCAAGTAATAGACGGGGCGGTATTGCTTGGCGCGAAGCTCTTTCAAAATATCATCGCAGGTCAGTTCTTGTTTGGCCATATTTCCTTAAATTTGCAAGTTGAAAGAAATGATTGTTTTTTGAACTTACAAAAATAGCAAATGTTATCGTTAAACCTGCCTACATTCGATGCAAAAATAGATACGAGGGATGGAAAAAGTGTGATTTTCGATGTCATCCGCCAACGGTACGTGGCTCTGACGCCCGAGGAATGGGTGCGCCAGCACTTCGTGCATTTCCTTACGGAGCACAAGGGTTATCCACGGACGCTCTTGGCCAACGAGGTGCAAGTGGCACTCAACGGGACGCGCAAGCGGTGTGACACGGTGCTCTACGGACGCGACCTCCGCGCGCGGATGATCGTGGAATACAAGGCGCCGGAAGTGGAGATTACGCAAGCGGTGTTCGACCAAGTGATGCGTTATAATATGGTGCTGCGCGTAGACTATCTGGTGGTGAGCAACGGTTTGCGACACTATTGTTGCCGGATGGATTACGCAACCGGCACATACCGTTTCCTGCGTGAGATTCCCCGCTACGAGGAGCTTTGATACAAAAGAAAGGGCGCGATGCAAAGCCCGTAGCAGAGAGCCTTGCGTTGCGCCCCTCAATGTGTTAGGTGAAGATGTTGTCTTTTTCCTTTAAAGGATGCTCTCCACCGTGGCCAGCATACCCTTCTCTTGGATGGAATTCAAGAAGCCGGTCACCATATCCGTCAGGCCGGGGATGGTGTTCAAGTTGCCGTGCTCGCCCCAAATGAGGTCTTTGGCGCCCAGCACGCCTTCGGCCACCTTGCGAGTGTCTCCCGTAGCCCACAAGTCTTTCAGGAGCTGCATAATTTCGGGTGCGTCGTTCGGTGTGATGTCCACCCCGTCTTCACGCTTGCCGCCTTTGTAGTAGGTGATGATGGCAGCCAAGCCCAATACCAAACCTTTGGGAAGCTCGCCCTTGCGCTCCAAGTAAGTTTTCAAGCCGGGCAGGTCGCGCGTCTGGTATTTGGGGAAGGAATTCAGCATAATGCTGGTCACTTGGTGGTCAACGTACGGATTGTTGAAGCGCTCCAACACATCGGCGGCAAACTTTTGGAGTTCGTCCATCGGGAGGTTCAGCGTCTGCATCAGCTCGTCAAACTGCACCTTGTGGATGTATCGGCCAATGACGGGATGATTGCAAGCGTCGCGCACGATGTCCACGCCACTCAGGTAGGCCACGGGCGAAAGTACGGTGTGCGGGCCGTTGAGCAGTGTCACCTTGCGTTCGTGATACGGTGCCTCGCTCTTCACGAAGAGGACGTTTAGTCCGGCCTTATCGGCGGGGAATTCGGCGGCCAGCTGGTCGAGCGAGAGATTTTCGGCGGCTTCGATCACCCACAGGTGGAAGATTTCGGCCTGCACCACCAGATTGTCGGCATAGCATATCTTCTTCTGAATATCGGCAATCTCCTTGCGGGGGAATCCCGGCACGATGCGGTCTACCAACGTGGCGCATACGTAGCAATAGTTTGTAAACCAATTCTTAAAGCCTTCATAGTTGATGCCGAATCCCTCTTTCCACAATTCGATATATTGGTAGATGCACTCCTTCAAGTGGTGTCCGTTGAGGAAAATCAGCTCGCAGGGCATAATGATGAGTCCCTTCGTTGGGTCACCATTGAACGTCATATAGCGGCGATAGAGTAATTGGGTCAGCTTGCCCGGATAGGACGAGGCAGGAGTGTCCGTCAGCTTGCAGGCTGGGTCGAAAGCGATGCCTGCCTCCGTAGTGTTGGAGATGACGAAGCGGATGTCGGGTTGGTCGGCCAAAGCCATAAAAGCAGCGTTTTGTGTGTAAGGATTCAGCGCGCGGCTGATGCAGTCGATGCGGGTCAGTGAGTTCACGGCCTCTCCGTTCAGGCGTCCTTGCAGGTTGACGTGGTAGAGGCAATCCTGCCCGTTGAGCCAATCCACCATACCTTTCTCGATGGGTTGCACCACCACCACGCTGCTGTTGAAGTCCGTACGTTGGTTCATATTATACACAATCCAGTCTACAAACGCGCGCAGAAAATTACCCTCGCCAAACTGGATGATTCGCTCCGGTGCCACCGACTTGGGAGCCGTCAATTTGTTTAATGCTTTCATATCCGAAAATGCTTTTAAAAGTTGTGTTTTATAAATTTGTTTACTCCATTTCAAAATAGAAGTCGATATTGTCCTTCATTAGTATGTCAATGGGCATATACTTCACAGGCTCCACCGCACGCTTGAACACCACGTGCGAGCTCAATGCCTTCACCCCCAGATAGCCCTGCATAGCGGGACGCTGCCCGATGAGGTAATCCACTTCCCCACCCTTCAGACGCTCCACGTTCCTGCGCAGCAAGTCATAACCCACCAGCCCCTTCATTCTCCGTCCCGTGTCGTGCAGATAATCGGCCACTTGATAGACGCGCGAGTTGAACACCACGCCCAGTACGGCCCGCGGATGGGTGTTGAAGAATGCGTCCAGCGTTCGCCGATTGGCCTCCACGTCCTCTTTGTCCAACACCACATCGTGTATGGCGGGCGACTCGTGACGCTCGAACAAATAGCGCATAAAGCCCTCCAAACGGCGTTGCATCTGGATTTCGGACGGGCTTTCTTTCTTGTTGTTCAAGAAAAGAGCCAGTTCGTCTCCCGGATGATAATGGTTCATCAGGATACGTGCCGTGATGTATCCGCTCGTGCGCGAGTCCTGCCCGATGTAGCACAAGGCGTGCGTCTGCTCGATGTTGAAGTCGATGAACGTGTAGGGCACTTGGCACTCTTCCAGCCATCGGGTCATCCGGCGCGTTTCGTCCACGAAGTTGGGTGCGATGAGCACTCCGTCCGCTTCTTCCTCCCTCAAGCGGTCGCACGCCTCCTTGTAGGATGCTTCGTCCGACTGGTTGTAATGCAGATAGCTCAGTGAAACGTTGAACGGCTCAAACTCTCGCGACGCCCGCTCTATCCCTTCCGCCACCGAATGCCAATAATTGTGCTCTATATAATATGGTATAAGGCAGACAAAGCGGTAACGCTTCTTGCGGGCCAGACCGATGGCAAACATATTGGGCTGATAGTCTATCTCATCCAGCACCCGGCGCACCTTTTCCCGACTGGCGGGCGACACATCCCCACGCTCGTGCAGTACGCGGTCTACCGTACCGGCGGAAACCCCCGCCATACGCGCGATGTCTTTAATGGTATAATTCTTGTTTCCCATACGTTCAACCCCTTGGTAAGAGTAATGCCCTACCCGATTTTAAAACTTAAATATTATAAATATTTTCCGCAAAGATACGAAATATTTTGTTTCTCCAAGTAAAATATCTACTTTTGTGTTCGATAACGGTTAATAAATATAAAAATAGAAGGATGGCATATCTTTCTTATTTTCAATCTGATATAGCCAGAAAACGGAAACTAATACATTTTATATACTTAAAAACACATTGTTATGAAAAATTTTATGGACGAAAACTTCCTTCTGCAGACGGAGACTGCACAGAAGTTGTATCACAAACATGCGGCCAAGATGCCAATCATAGACTATCATTGCCACTTGATTCCGAAGATGGTGGCCGATGACTATCAATTCCGGTCGCTGACCGAAATCTGGTTGGGAGGCGACCATTATAAATGGCGTGCTATGCGTACCAATGGCGTAGACGAGTGCTATTGCACGGGCACGGACACCACCGACTGGGAGAAGTTCGAAAAGTGGGCCGAGACCGTCCCCTACACGATGCGCAACCCCCTCTACCACTGGACACACCTCGAACTGAAGACCGCCTTCGGCATCACAAAGGTGCTCAATCCGCAGACTGCCCGCGAGATATACGACGAATGTAACGAAAAGCTGAAGCAACCCGAATACTCCGCACGGGGAATGATGCGCCGCTATCACGTGGAAACCGTGTGCACCACGGACGACCCCGTAGACTCGCTGGAGTATCATATCAAGACGCGCGAGAGTGGTTTCGAAATCAAAATGCTGCCAGCTTGGCGTCCCGATAAGGCTATGGCCGTAGAAGTGCCCGCCGACTTCCGCGCTTACGTGGAGAAACTGGCTGAAGTGAGCGGCGTCACCATCTCCGGCTTTGGCGATATGATAGATGCCCTGCGCCGGCGCCACGACTTCTTTGCCGAACAAGGCTGCCGCCTCTCCGACCACGGCATTGAGGAATTCTATGCCGAGGATTACACCGACGCAGAAATTAAAGCCATATTCAACAAGGTATATGGAGGCAAGGAGCTGACGCAGGAGGAAATCCTGAAATTCAAATCGGCTATGCTGGTCATCTTCGCCGAGATGGATTGGGAGAAAGGCTGGGCGCAACAATACCACTACGGAGCCAACCGCAACAACAATACCAAGATGTTCAAGCTCTTGGGACCCGACACGGGCTTCGACTCCATCGGCGAGTTTACCACCGCCAAGAAGATGGCCAAGTTCCTCGACCGCCTGAACACCGAAGGCAAGCTCACCAAGACCATTCTCTACAACCTCAACCCCTGCGCCAATGAGGTCATTGCTACGATGTTGGGCAACTTCCAGGACGGCACCTATCCGGGCAAGATTCAGTTTGGCTCCGGTTGGTGGTTCCTCGACCAGAAGGACGGTATGGAGAAACAGATGAACGCTCTCTCCTTGTTGGGCTTGCTGAGCCGCTTCGTGGGTATGCTCACCGACTCGCGCTCGTTCCTCTCCTACCCGCGCCACGAATATTTCCGTCGCACGCTGTGCAACCTCGTAGGCCGCGATGTAGAGAACGGAGAGTTGCCTGCCAGCGAGATGCCCCGCATCAACCAGATGATAGAGGATATCTGCTATAACAACGCAAAGAATTACTTCAACTTCTGATAAGAAGCTTTTATAAAAGGACAGAGACACAGAGGCGTAGAGAGTTTTTATTTTGCTCTCTCACTCTGTGTCTCTGTTGGTTTAGAATAGAACAAGCAAATTATTAGTATGAGCGTGCGAAGATGACGCGGCAAGCGGAAGGTTTGCCTGTCACCATACACCGACCGGGTTCTTTGTCACCGGGCACAAACGAGTCGAAGGGGATACAGCGGATGGTAGCCTTGGTCTCTTCCTTTATTTTCAACTCAGTCTCGGTCGTTCCGTCCCAGTGGGCGAGAATGAAACCGCCTTCTTCGATTTTCTCCTTAAACTCATCGTAAGTGTCTACGGTCGTGATGCGGTTGTTGCGGTAGGTCAAGGCTTTTTGGTAGATGTTGGCCTGTATGGCTTCGAGCAAGTCCTTGACGTATTCCTCAATGCCATCGAGCGAGCGGGTTTCTTTTTCCAACGTGTCGCGGCGCATCACTTCCACGGTGTTGTTCTCCAGATCGCGTCCACCGATGACCAAACGCACGGGCACGCCCTTCACCTCGTAGTCGGCAAACTTGAAGCCGGGACGCTTGTTGTCGGCGTTGTCGTACTTCACGGAGATGCCCATAGCTTTGAGGCGGGTCACGATGCCGGCCACTTTCTCGTCTATCTTGGCCAACATTTCGGCATTCTTGTAGATGGGCACGATAACCACCTGTATGGGTGCCAAATGGGGTGGCAGCACGAGTCCGTTGTCATCGGAGTGGGTCATAATGAGTGCGCCCATCAATCGGGTAGATACGCCCCACGAGGTGGCCCATACATACTCCAGCTTGTTTTCCTTGTTGACAAACTGCACGTCGAAGGCCTTGGCGAAGTTTTGTCCCAGGAAGTGGGATGTGCCGCTCTGCAAGGCTTTCCCATCCTGCATCATGGCCTCGATGGTATAGGTGTTGAGGGCTCCAGCAAAACGTTCATTGGCCGACTTCACGCCTTTGATGACGGGCACGGCCATGTATTTCTCGGCAAAGTCGGCATAGACGTTGAGCATCTTCACGGCTTCGGCCTCGGCTTCTTCCTTGGTGGCGTGGGCTGTGTGTCCTTCCTGCCACAAAAATTCGGCGGTGCGCAGAAAGAGGCGCGTACGCATCTCCCAACGGAAGACGTTAGCCCACTGGTTGCACAAGATGGGCAGGTCGCGGTAGGAGTTAATCCAATTCTTATAAGTGTTCCAAATGATGGTTTCCGATGTAGGGCGGATAATCAATTCTTCCTCCAGCTTGGCTGCGGGATCTACTACTACTCCACCTCCATTGGGGTCGTTTTTCTGTCGTTTGTGGGTCACTACGGCGCATTCCTTGGCAAAGCCTTCCACATGTTCGGCTTCGCGGCTGAGGAAGGATTTGGGAATAAGCAGGGGGAAGTAAGCGTTTACATGTCCAGTTTCTTTAAACATGTCATCCAACTGACGCTGCATTTTCTCCCAGATGGCGTATCCGTATGGCTTGATTACCATACATCCGCGCACGGCCGACTGTTCTGCCAGGTCGGCTTTGACTACCAACTCGTTGTACCATTGCGAATAATTCTCGCTTCGCTTGGTCAAGTCTTTCAGTTCTACTGCCATTGTTATTCTATGTATTTTTTAAGTTTTTCGTTTCTTCTTTGTTTTAAAACAGCTTGCAAAAATACGAATTTCCCTCGGAAAGGCGTCATCGGGGCGCGGGTATTTTTCTCTGATAATAAAAAAAGCAGCTATATTCTCATATAACTGCTTGATTTTCAAGTGAGCGGCAAGCGGGACTCGAACCCGTGACCCTCAGCTTGGGAAGCTGATGCTCTACCAACTGAGCTACTGCCGCTTGTGCACGTGGCATAAACACGTGTGTCGAAGTTGTCTTGTTTTCGTATTTTC
>CALUIQ010000229.1 GCA_944320735.1 uncultured Bacteroides sp.
CAGTCTTTCCTGCCATATCCGTCATCACAATCTTTTGGCACGGTTTTCGTAGTTCCTTTAGCGCTTGTGATGAGCAAGCGAAATAAAGAAAATAATGTGTAACATAAAAAATAGAAAGAACTATGAACATTAAACCATTGGCAGACAGAGTTCTGATACTCCCTGCACCTGCAGAAGAGAAAACGATTGGCGGTATCATCATTCCGGATACAGCTAAGGAGAAACCTTTGAAAGGCGAAGTTGTCGCAGCCGGCAACGGTACAAAAGACGAAGAAATGGTGCTGAAGGTTGGCGACCAAGTACTGTATGGCAAATATGCAGGCACTGAAATCGAACTGGACGGTACGAAATACTTGATCATGCGTCAGAGTGACGTCTTGGCTGTGTTGGGATAAAAGAACGATTGAAAATAACAAACCCTATTAATTTGATTTAGAACTATGGCTAAAGAAATATTATTCAACATTGATGCCCGCGATCAACTGAAGAAGGGTATCGACACATTAGCAAACGCTGTAAAAGTAACACTGGGTCCGAAAGGCCGTAACGTTATCATCGAAAAGAAGTTCGGTGCTCCCCACATCACGAAAGATGGTGTGACGGTGGCTAAGGAAGTAGAATTGGCTGACGCTTATCAGAACACCGGTGCGCAACTGGTGAAGGAAGTGGCCAGCAAGACGGGTGACGATGCCGGTGACGGTACGACAACCGCTACTGTATTGGCACAGGCCATCGTAGCTGAAGGTTTGAAGAACGTAACCGCCGGTGCAAGCCCGATGGACATCAAGCGTGGTATCGACAAGGCTGTTGCCAAGGTGGTAGAGTCTATCAAGAACCAATCAGAAATGGTGGGTGACAACTATGACAAGATTGAGCAAGTTGGTACCGTATCATCTAACAACGATCCTGTCATTGGTAAGCTGATTGCCGATGCCATGCGTAAGGTTTCTAAGGACGGTGTGATTACCATCGAGGAAGCCAAAGGTACTGACACTACGATTGGGGTAGTGGAAGGCATGCAGTTCGACCGTGGCTATCTGTCCGCTTACTTCGTAACAAATACGGAGAAGATGGAGTGCGTGATGGAGAATCCGTACATCTTGATTTACGATAAGAAGATTTCTAACTTGAAAGACTTCTTGCCTATCTTGGAACCCGCCGTACAGACCGGTCGTCCGCTGTTGGTTATCGCTGAGGATGTAGACAGCGAAGCGTTGACTACGTTGGTTGTCAACCGTCTGCGTAGCCAGTTGAAGATTTGTGCCGTAAAGGCTCCGGGCTTTGGTGACCGTCGTAAGGAGATGTTGGAAGACATTGCCGTACTGACCGGTGGTGTCGTAATCAGCGAAGAGAAGGGCTTGAAGCTGGAACAGGCTACTATCGAGATGTTGGGTAGCGCAGAGAAAGTTACCATCACGAAGGACAACACGACGATTGTCAACGGTGCCGGTGACAAGACGTTGATCAAGGAACGTTGCGAGCAAATCAAGGCTCAGATTGCCGCTACGAAGAGCGACTACGACCGTGAGAAATTGCAGGAGCGTTTGGCTAAGTTGTCAGGTGGTGTAGCTGTCCTCTATGTAGGTGCCGCCAGCGAGGTTGAGATGAAAGAGAAGAAAGACCGTGTAGACGATGCCTTGCGTGCAACGCGTGCCGCTATCGAAGAAGGTATCGTACCGGGTGGTGGCGTGGCTTACATCCGTGCACTCGATGTATTGGAAGGCTTGAAGGGCGACAATGCCGATGAGACTACGGGTATTGAAATCGTTAAGCGTGCCATCGAAGAGCCGTTGCGTCAGATTGTGGCCAATGCCGGTAAGGAAGGTGCGGTAGTCGTACAGAAAGTACGTGAAGGCAAGGGTGACTTCGGTTACAATGCCCGTACGGATACGTATGAGAACCTGCACGCAGCCGGTGTGGTTGACCCCGCTAAGGTAACCCGTGTGGCTTTGGAGAACGCCGCTTCTATTGCAGGTATGTTCCTGACAACCGAATGTGTCATCGTTGAGAAAAAGGAAGAAAAGCCCGAGATGCCGATGAACGCCGGTATGGGTGGCATGGGCGGTATGATGTAATTGGGCATTAGACGCCTCTGTACATCAGGTAATATATGCAACCGCGGTATCTCCCGACAGGAGGTATCGCGGTTTTTTTGATTGTTTGTTATGGTAAATGGGAATTTAATATTGTACAGATATGGCATTTATAGACTACTATCAAGTATTGGGCGTAGACAAGACGGCCAGTCAGGATGACATCAAGAAGGCTTATCGTAAATTGGCCCGCAAGTATCATCCGGACCTGAATCCGAATGACCCTACCGCCAAGGAGAAGTTTCAGGCAGTCAATGAGGCCAATGAAGTGCTGAGTGACCCTGAGAAGCGAAAGAAATATGATGCGTATGGAGAGCATTGGAAACATGCCGATGAGTTTGAGGCCCAGCAGCGTGCCCGTCAGCAAGCGGGTGGCTTTGGAGGCTTTGGCGATTTTGGCAGTGGGGCGCAAGGTTTCCATACGGATGGTAACGGTACTTATTGGTACTCGTCTGACGGACAGGAGTTCACAGGCAGTAATGCCGGTGGTTTCTCCGATTTCTTTGAAGAACTGTTTGGACATCATGCCCGGAGCGGACGTGCGACCAGTTCGGGCTATCGGGGCCAGGATTATCAGGCAGAACTCAACTTGTCGCTTCGCGAAGCCGCCATGACACACAAGCAAGTACTTAGCGTGGGCGACAAGCAAGTGCGTATTACCATACCGGCAGGTGTGTCCAACGGGCAAGTCATCAAGCTGAAAGGATATGGAGCACCGGGTGTCAACGGTGGTCCTGCAGGAGACTTGTACATTACTTTTGTCATTCCCGACGACCCTGTGTTCAAACGTTTGGGGAACGATCTGTATGTGAATGTCAATATTGACCTTTATACGGCTGTGTTGGGAGGCGAGGTATTGGTCCATACGCTGGACGGCCAAGTGCGCCTGAAAGTCAATCCTGGTACACAAAATGGTACAAAAGTCCGTCTGAAGGGCAAGGGCTTCCCTGTCTATAAGCAAGAAGGCAGTATGGGTGACCTTATCGTGACTTACGATGTATTGATTCCTACAAACTTGACGCAGGAACAGAAGGACGCTTTCCGTCGCCTGCAAAGCATGAACCACTAAAAACTGTATCACTATGCAAAACGATTGGATTATCATTACCGACTATTGCGACAAGTGCCACATAGATACCTCATTCATTGATTTGTTGGAGGAAAATGGACTTATCGACCTGCGTCACGAGGAAGATGGCGCATATCTTTGTACGGAGCAGTTGCCCGATGTGGAGCGATACAGCAGGCTCTACTATGATTTGGACATTAATATGGAAGGCATTGATGTCATCAGCAATCTGTTGCGTCGCATAGAGAGCATGCAACGGGAGATTGACCGCCTGCATAACCGTCTGCGGTTTTACGGCGAGGGGTATTGAGCGCATATTGACATCAGTACACTATCGGAGCAGCGAGAAGAGCCAAGTCAGAGCGAAGAGTTCTGATGACGGCTCTTCTTTTTTGTTTTCCCTACTCATTCTGTAACAGATATTCATATACAGGGCGGACACGAATTTCATATTCCCCTTCTTTGATATCCTCATATTGGTGGTCGGTAATCAGCAACAACTTTCTACATCCTGTTTTCCTTGCTGCCAAAAGAAGTCCGGCAATTTCTCGCTTACGTGTTTTTACGTTCAGCGTTCAGGATGTCATAAGAAATTTGAACGGCCTCTATGGTATGATTCCCTTGGCAAATTACAAAATCGCATTCCCCGTACCGTTCACTGTAATAGTAGATATCTAGTCCTCTCCTTTTACACCTGCGTAATAATTCTATATACACAACAGTTTCCAGTCGCCAGCCTAAATTTTCCCCTGCAAAGGCATCATTCCTCTGGTTCATCAACGCCACGTCAACAGAATAAACTTTTTCACCTACTATCCGTTGGCGGCTTTTGGGAGAATATTTACGGAGGCCGATTAGGAGATAGGCCTCACGCAGGTAGTTCACATAGTTCTTGGAAGTGTGTTCGGATTTGAATCCGAATGCTTCCTGCAAGCTCTTGTCTACAACAATGGTTGGAGACACGTTCAGAAGATGCTGCGCCATTTGTTCAAAAGCGGCCTTGTAGGTTATCTTGAAACGCTGTTCGATATCTCTTTTCAGAATATTGTCAACAAGCGTGTTTACATATCCCCGGGCATCTGACAAGGTGAGAAGTTCGGGAAAACCTCCTTGTTTCATATATTCATCAAAAGCGGCTCTGCGAAAGGCTATAGCTTGTGTGGTCTGTTTGACAGTGCAGTACTTGCCATTAAAATTTCAGCTACATAAGCCGCAATTTTTAATCCTTCTACTAATTTCCCCATTGTTCTTTTTGATTTTTGTTGTTCATACTATTGTTATTGTTCTCTCGTTTTCTTCTTTACTTATTCTTTTCATATATAAGGCTTTGAAGGGATGGGAGATGGATCAAAATATAGGAACCAAAAAGAAAATGAAGAAAATTTTTGGCAGGCTGAAAGAATATCCCTACCTTTGCAACGCTAGAACCCGCCAAGCCTCTCAACGATGCTTAAATCGGCGGGTCGTTTTTTTATAATAAGTCATGGAAACTTTTCAGAAACAATATCATACTCCTTCAGAATTAGTCCATTTACTACAGCGGAGAGGATTGCACATTGATAATGCTGTCAAAGCCGAGGACTATATCAAGCACATCGGCTACTATAGGCTGAGCGCTTATTTCTATCCTTTCCTTGAAATGTCTAAAAGCGAACATCGATTTAAGCCGGAAACAAGTTTTGAAAAGGTAAAAGAATACGAAAAATCCAACGAAGATTTCATCAAGCACTTCAAAACCAAGTATACCGACGCTTATCCGCCGGCTTGGGAACTTATCGAGATTTTACCATTAGGGGTAGTGACACGTATTTATGAAAACCTGCGTGATTACAAAGTGCAGAAGAAAATTGCCAAGGAGTTCGGTTTGAATACACCTGTGTTGCAGTCTTGGCTTACCCTAATCACTTTGACCAGAAACGCTTGTTGCCACCATTCGAGAGTGTGGAACAAAATGAATGCTATCACCACGCTAAGTATGAAGAAGATGCAGCGTGACTGGTTAAACAATCAGCCTAACCAGCAGAAGGTATATTACAATCTCTGTCTTATCAAATATTTTCTGAATGTGATTAATCCGGCCAATGATCTAAAACAGAAATTGGTGAATCTGTTCCGGCAATATCCTTCTATAGATCTTGCTGCGATGGGATTTACTGACGGTTGGGATTTGGAACCACTTTGGAAAGGATGAGTAGGGAGAACAAAAAAAGAAGAGCCGTTATCAGAACTCCTCGCTCTGACTTAGCTCTTCGCTGTTCCATACACTTTCAACATAGAGACGAAGCTACTATGATACTGATGCCTTCCCAGCCCTCGAATTGATTTCCTGACCATCTTCTGAAATTCAGGCTCAACCCGGAATATATTGTTTTTATTGAAGCCGTGGCGCACTACACGATGTAATGCTGCTCTAACGCCTCCTTTTTCTTTCCATATATAAGGTTTTCGGGGGATTAGGGGGAGTCAGAGGAGGAGTCTAAGAAAAAGAAAAGCCCTTGAAATGCTGATTTTCAAGGGCTTAATCTGTTATGTCGTGGAGCATAGCGGACTCGAACCGCTCACCTCGACACTGCCAGTGTCGCGCTCTAGCCAGATGAGCTAATACCCCAAATATGTAAACGTTTGCACGTTCCTTTTATTTTGATGGTGCAAAGATAATGGTTATTTCTGAAATAATTGCTATGTTTGCAAGAAAAAATAAAGAAAATCTTTATGCTGGTTTATAATACGACTTATCATGTGGAAGAAGGGCAGGAGAAATATTTCCTGATTTGGATGCAGGAGTACTATTTGCCCGAGGTGGAAAAGTATGGAGTTTTGCATGCGCCGCGCATCGCGCGGGTGTTGAGCCATAGGGAAGAAGGTAGTGAGTGCTATTCTGTTCAGTTTGAGGTGGAAAATTCCGCTGTGCTGCATCGTTGGCATCGTGAGCAAGGAGTGAAGTTAAACGAGGAAATGTTGAAAATATTTAAGGATAAGGTGGTGGGCTTTCCTACCTTGATGGAGGTGGTAGTGTGATTGTACCGGTTAAGGAGAAAATAATAATGGGGATAGACCCGGGCACCAACATTATGGGGTACGGAGTCTTGCGTGTGGCGGGAACTCATCCGGAATTGGTGGCCATGGGGGTTATCGATTTGCGTAAGGTGGGCGATCCTTACCTGAAATTAAAGCGCATTCAGGAACGGGTATTGGGCATTATTGAAAGTTATCTGCCAGACGAGATGGCGATTGAAGCGCCCTTCTTCGGCAAGAATGTGCAATCGATGCTAAAATTAGGAAGGGCGCAAGGAGTGGCTATCGCGGTGGCTTTGAGCCGGGATATCCCCATCACGGAATATGCTCCACTGAAAATAAAGATGGCCATTACCGGCAATGGGCAGGCCTCAAAGGAACAAGTGGCGGACATGTTGCAACGGATGTTGCATTTTAGCAAGGACGATATGCCGACTTTCATGGATGCCACTGATGCGCTGGGTGCGGCTTATTGCCATTACTTGCAGATGGGACGTCCGGTGGTGGATAAGGCTTATCACGGCTGGAAGGATTTTGTGGCGAAGAACCGGGATAAGGTCAGGGGTATTTGAAAAAATAGATAATATATATAATATGGTGTAATTATGAATTTGAATGATTTAGTCATTGTAGGTGTGGCTACGGCAACGGCTGTGGGCTGCGCTCCGGCGAAGAACGAATACGCTTCTTACGAGCTTTATCCTGTACGGTCGGGGAGTTTGACTGAAATGGAGTACACTCCTCAGTCTACTCGCTTTTCGGTGTGGGCACCAACGGCGGACGAGGTTCGCTTGATGCTTTATGATGAGGGGGAAGGCGGCCATGCTTTCCAAAATGTAATGATGAAGGCGGGGGAAGAAGGTGTCTGGCATACCCAGGTGGAGGGAGACATGAAAGGCAAGTTCTACACGTTCAATGTAAAGATAAACGACCGTTGGTTGGGAGACACGCCCGGCATCAATGCGAAAGCCGTGGGAGTGAATGGGCATCGGGCTGCCATTATCGACATGCGTTCAACCGACCCTGAAGGTTGGGCCGAAGATCACCGACCGCCGTTGAAGTCGCCTGCGGACATCATCATCTACGAGATGCACCACCGTGACTTTTCCATTTCGCCTACATCGGGCATCGAAAACAAAGGCAAGTTTTTGGCGTTGACGGAGGAAGGGACTCGTTCGCGCGAAGGGCTTGCTACAGGCATAGACCATCTGAAGGAACTGGGAGTGACCCATGTCCACATTTTGCCTTCCTATGACTATGCGTCGGTGGACGAGACAAAGCTCAGTGAAAACAAGTACAACTGGGGGTATGACCCGCTGAACTACAATGTACCCGATGGCTCGTATTCTACCGATCCTTATGACCCGGCTACCCGTATTCGCGAGTTCAAGCAGATGGTACAAGCGTTGCACAAGGCGGGCATCCGCGTTATTCTTGATGTGGTGTACAACCATACGTTCAACATCGAAGGTAGTAACTTCGAGCGTACTGCTCCGGGCTATTTTTATCGTCAGAAGCCCGATGGCACGTATGCGGACGCTTCGGCTTGCGGGAACGAGACGGCCAGCGAACGGCCTATGATGCGTAAGTTTATGATAGAGTCCGTACTTCATTGGGTGAACGAGTACCACATCGACGGCTTCCGCTTCGACCTTATGGGCATCCACGACATCGAGACGATGAACGAAATACGCCACGCACTTACTGCGGTGGATCCATCCATTTATGTGTATGGCGAAGGATGGGCGGCTCAGGCACCCCAGTTGCCTCAGGATTCATTGGCTATGAAGGCGAATACTTACCGTATGCCCGGCATTGCGGCCTTTAGTGACGAGATGCGCGATGCTTTGCGAGGACCTTTCAATAACAATGAGCAAGGTGCTTTTTTGGCGGGGCTGCCTGGCGGAGAAGAAAGCATCAAGTTCGGCATCGTGGGTGCTGTGCGCCATCCGCAGGTCAACAACGACTCCGTCAACTACAGTCAGGCTCCTTGGGCGGAACAGCCTACGCAGATGATCAGCTACGTGTCTTGCCACGACGACATGTGTTTGGTGGACCGTCTGAGGGCTAGCATTCCCGGCATAAAGCCCGATGAATTGGCACGGCTCGACAAGTTGGCACAGACGGTGGTGTTCACTTCGCAGGGTGTTCCTTTTATCTATGCCGGCGAAGAGGTGATGCGCGACAAGAAAGGCGTGCATAATAGCTTCCAGAGTCCTGACTCGGTGAATGCCATCGACTGGAGCCGCAAGGCTGCGCATGCCGATGTGTTCGCTTACTATAAAGGCTTGATACAGTTGCGCAAGAGTCATCCCGCTTTCCGTTTGGGTGATGCCGACTTGGTGCGCCGTCATCTGGAGTTCTTGCCTGTAGAAGGTTCCAACCTTGTGGCATGGCGGTTGAAGGAGCATGCCGGAGGCGATGCGTGGGAAGACATCATCGTAGTGCTTAACTCCCGTCGCGAGCCTGCCCGTGTGGCTCTTCCGCAAGGCACTTATACCATCGTGTGCAAGGACGGAGTTATCAATGAGCGAGGCTTGGGACGTATAAGCGGCACGGAGGCCGTTGTACCCGCCCAATCGGCTCTGATTCTTTATAAATAAAATAGTTTTCATCCGCAGATGGCGCAGATAACACGGATTTAGTCTTTTAATAAAAACACGGAGACACAAAGACACAGAGAAAATATATTTGTAAATCAATAAAATAAAAACTCCGTGTCTCCGTGACTCTGTGTTCTAATTGAAGAATCTGCGTTATCGTGTCATCTGCGGATGAATAATCTGACAATATAGCGTAGCCTAATTACATTGGCACATTAATTATGGTAGTATTCAAATTCAATAAAAAGAAACTGTGGTTGGTGGCCTTACCTGTGTTCGTGCTGGTCGTGCTGGCCGCATTGTTCATTCCTTTCAGCAGGGAAGCGGATGAACCGTTGGACGAAGTGGCGGTGACCGACTCAGCAGAGGTGGAGACCATCTCCTATAAATATGGTATTCCGGAGGACGATTACAACGTGAAGTATGGCATCGTGAAGCCCCGGCAGAACTTGTCGCACATCCTGACCGACCACGGACTTTCTTTGCGTGACGTACACAACCTGAATGAGAAGTCGAAGGGCGTGTTCGATGTGCGCAAGATTCGTAGCGGGCAGGCCTATGCCGTATTCTTTTCGAAGGACGACAGCTTAGGCGCTCCGCGTTATTTTGTGTACGAGGAAGACCCCAAATCCTATGTCGTGTTCGACTTGAGAGGTGATTATCGGGTGACACGCGGACAGAATTCCGTGGAGTGGCGTCAACGTGAAGTCAAGGGACAAGTGGAGTCTTCGTTGTGGGTGGCTATGCAAAATTGCAACACTTCCCCCCAATTGGCCGTAGTCCTCTCGCACATCTTCGGGTGGAGCATCGACTTCTTCGGGCTTCAGAAGCAGGACGAGTTTCGTGTCATCTACGAGCAAGAGTATGTAGACGACAAGCCTTTGCAGAACTTCCACGTGCTGGCCGCTTCCTTCCGCGCTTCGGACAGCACGTTCTATGCCATCCCTTTTGTGCAGGACGGTGAGGAACTTTACTACAACGAGCAAGGCAATAGCTTGGAAGGTGCTTTCCTGAAAGCACCGCTCGACTTCTACCGCATCTCTTCCCGTTTTAGTAACAGCCGTTATCACCCCGTGTTGAAGCGTTATCGTGCTCATCACGGAGTAGACTATGCCGCTCCTACGGGTACGCCGGTCTATGCCATCGGTAGCGGCAAGGTGATAGCCAAGGCCTATCAGGCAGGCGGCGGAGGTAACTACGTGAAGATAAAGCACAACAGCGTTTACGTCAGCACCTATATGCACCTGTCCCGCTTCGCCAAGGGGCTGAAGGTGGGCGACCGTGTGCAGCAGAAGCAGGTGATAGGCTACGTAGGCTCCACGGGGCTTTCAACCGGTCCGCATCTCGACTTCCGTGTACACGAGAACGGCCGTCCCATCAATCCGCTGACCATCAAGTCACAGCCCAAGAAACCCATCAGCGAAGCTAACCGTGCCGCCTTTACGCACGTATGCGATTCGTTGGTAAGACGTTTGGGTGCTATGTAGGAATATGGTGCACCCACCACTATATTCAATTGTAAATCACAAAAAATACTTGTATGACTAAACAACAAACTATTGTATTAAGAAATGCCGTGGCTCGTAACCCATTGGTGCGGCTGAACGCTCCGGTGGATATGGCTTTCGGGGCTGACGAACAGATAGCCTTGGTTGGCTCCAACGGGGCGGGGAAGAGCCTGTTGGTGGATATGCTGACGGGCAAGTATCCGTTGCGTGAGGGGAGTGTGACGTATGACTTCCGCCCTTCTGCTTCAACATCCGTGTACGAGAATATTCGCTATATCGCTTTCCGTGATACGTATGGCAGTGCCGATGCCAATTATTACTACCAGCAGCGTTGGAACGCCCACGACCAGGACGAGGCTCCTACCGTCCGTCAGCAATTGGGGGAGGTGAAGAACGAAGAACATCGCCGCCACTTGTTCGACCTTTTCGGCATAGAGCCTTTGCTTGATAAGAAGGTAATCTTGCTTAGCAGCGGAGAATTGCGTAAGTTTCAGTTGGCCAAAGCTCTGCTTACCTCGCCGCGCGTCTTGATACTGGACAATCCGTTTATCGGGCTAGATGCCGCTACCCGTGACTTGCTGACAGACTTGTTGGCACGCATTGCGGCGATGGGGACTATGCAATTGGTGCTGGTGCTTTCTATGTTGGATGACATTCCTCCGTTCATTACCCACGTGGTGCCCGTGGCAGACAGAAAGGTTAGCGTCAAGCTGCCGAGAAAGGACTGGCTGGAGCATCTTGCGCGACTCGATGGCGAAACTGAAGACAAACAAAAGCAAACGTTGGATGACCTACGCCGTCGTGTGGAGGACCTGTCGTATAGTCACGCCAATTACACATCGCCCGAAGTGGTGAAACTCAACCGGGTAAGCATTCGCTACGGGGAACGCACCATCTTGAAGGAGTTGGATTGGACAGTGATGCGGGGCGAGAAGTGGGCGTTGAGTGGTGAGAACGGAGCGGGCAAATCGACATTATTGAGTCTGATATGTGCCGACAATCCGCAGTCTTATGCCTGCGATATCCGTCTCTTCGGCCGTAAGCGGGGCACGGGGGAAAGCATCTGGGAAATAAAAAGTCACATTGGTTACGTCAGCCCCGAAATGCACCGGGCGTATCTGAAGAACCTGCCCGCCATTGACATTGTGGCAAGCGGCCTGCACGACAGCATCGGCCTGTACAAGCGTCCTAAGGAGGAAGAACTGGCCGTATGTGAGTGGTGGATGGATGTCTTTGGCGTAGCTGCGCTCAAGGACAAGCCTTTCTTGCAACTGAGCAGCGGCGAGCAACGCTTGGCCCTCTTGGCACGTGCTTTTGTCAAAGACCCCGAACTGCTGATATTGGACGAGCCCCTGCACGGACTGGACACATACAACCGCCGTCGGGTGAAAGCTGTCATCGAAGCCTTCTGCCATCGGCGTGACAAGACGCTGATAATGGTGACGCATTATGCCAACGAATTGCCCGCTACCATTACGAATCGTCTTTGCTTGAAGCGCAATGCCTGATACGACTTTTGATGGCGTTAAGGCAGAAAAATAAAAATATTCGCAATATTTTGATAGTTATTTAAAAATAATTCCTACATTTGGACGCAAAAACAATAAAATAGTGTGTTTATGAGTAAGCGAAACAAAAGATTTATCCTGCCGGAAGACGAGATACCGAGATATTGGTATAACATACAAGCGGATATGATTAACAAGCCGATGCCGCCTTTGAACCCGGCTACCCACCAGCCCTTGAAGGCTGAAGACCTTTATCCCATTTTTGCCGAAGAGTTGTGTCGGCAAGAACTGAACCAAACAGACCCTTGGATAGAGATACCGGAAGAAGTACGCGAGATGTACAAGTACTACCGCAGTACTCCCCTTGTGCGGGCTTATGGACTGGAAGAAGCGTTGGGCACGCCGGCGCATATCTATTTTAAGAATGAAAGTGTCAGCCCTATGGGGTCGCACAAGTTGAATTCCGCCCTTCCGCAAGCTTACTATTGCAAGAAAGAGGGCGTGACAAACGTGACCACGGAGACCGGAGCCGGACAATGGGGAGCCGCCTTGGCCTACGCTGCCCGCCTTTTCGGGTTGGAAGCTGCCGTCTATCAGGTGAAAATCAGCTATGAGCAGAAACCCTACCGCCGCAGCATTATGCAGACCTACGGGGCGCAGGTCACTCCTTCGCCTTCGATGTCTACCCGTGCGGGCAAGGATATCCTGACGGCTTGTCCCAATCACCAAGGTTCGTTGGGTACAGCCATCTCTGAAGCCATCGAGTTGGCACGCACCACGCCCAATTGCAAATACACGTTAGGCTCTGTGTTAAGCCACGTGGCGTTGCACCAGACTATCATCGGCCTGGAGGCGGAGAAACAGATGGATATGGCAGGCGAGTATCCGGATATGGTGATAGCTTGTTTCGGAGGCGGGTCTAATTTTGGTGGCATCGCTTTCCCATTTATGCGTCACAACATCTTGGAAGGCAAGCATACCCGTTTCATTGCCGCCGAACCGGCTTCGTGTCCTAAGCTGACGCGCGGTAAGTTCCAATACGATTTTGGTGATGAGGCGGGATATACGCCGTTGCTGCCTATGTTTACGTTGGGGCACAACTTTGCTCCGGCCAATATCCACGCGGGTGGCTTGCGCTATCACGGCGCGGGTGTCATTGTGTCGCAACTCCTGAAGGATAAGATGATGGAGGCGGTAGATATCCAGCAGTTGGAGTCATTCGATGCCGGTTGCTTGTTTGCACGGGTAGAGGGTATTATCCCTGCACCGGAGTCGTGCCACGCCATAGCGGCCACCATCCGTGAGGCCAATAAGTGCAAGGAGACTGGTGAGGAGAAAGTGATTCTTTTCAACCTGTCGGGACACGGACTGATAGATATGGCTTCGTATGATAAGTATTTGGCGGGTGACTTGGTAAATTACTCGTTAAGCGATGAAGAGATTCAGAAGAATTTGGACGAGATAAAGGGAATTTAACTGTGTGTTGATTATTCATCCGCAGATGACACGGATGACGCAGATTTTTCAATTAGAACACAGAGACACGAAGACACAGAGAAAATAAATGAAATAAAATCTCTGTGTCTCCGTGTCTCTGTGTTCAATAAAACAGCC
>CALUIQ010000230.1 GCA_944320735.1 uncultured Bacteroides sp.
GTAATTTTGTCCACTCAATATGTGTTTGAAGGATGAGACAATTAAAAATTACCAAAAGTATCACTAACCGAGAGAGCGCTTCTCTTGACAAGTATTTACAGGAAATCGGTCGCGAGGACCTGATTACTGTCGAGGAAGAGGTAGAGCTCGCTCAACGCATCCGTAAGGGTGACCGTGCCGCATTGGAGAAGTTGACACGTGCCAATCTACGTTTCGTCGTATCTGTCGCAAAACAGTATCAAAACCAGGGATTAAGTTTGCCCGACTTGATTAATGAAGGTAACCTGGGATTAATTAAAGCTGCCGAGAAGTTTGATGAGACACGTGGTTTTAAGTTTATCAGTTATGCGGTGTGGTGGATACGCCAATCCATCTTGCAAGCCTTGGCCGAACAGTCGCGTATCGTGCGTCTGCCGTTGAATCAGGTAGGTTCGTTGAACAAAATCAGTAAGGCCTTCTCCAAGTTCGAGCAGGAGAACGAGCGTCGCCCGTCGCCCGAAGAATTGGCGGATGAGTTGGAAATCCCTGTGGACAAAATCTCCGATACACTGAAGGTGTCCGGACGCCATATTTCGGTAGACGCACCGTTTGTGGAGGGAGAAGACAACAGCCTGTTGGATGTGTTGGTGAATGACGACTCGCCTATGGCCGACCGTTCGCTGGTGAACGAGTCTTTGGCTAAGGAAATAGACCGTGCGCTTTCTACGCTGACCGAGCGCGAGAAGGAGATTATTCAGATGTTCTTCGGCATCGGACAACAGGAAATGACATTGGAAGAAATCGGTGACAAGTTCGGGTTGACCCGTGAACGTGTGCGCCAGATCAAAGAAAAAGCCATCCGAAGGCTTAGACAAAGTAATCGTAGCAAATTGCTCAAATCTTACTTAGGATAGTAGGATAATACCATTATCAACATTCGAAAGTGTTTAAAAACCGGCATTGCTTGATAGGCGTGTCGGTTTTTTTGTTACCTTTGCCCCGATAATTTATCATTCAAGTACATACAAAATTTTTAGAAGACGATATGAAATACGTACGTATGCTTTTAGCCTTGGCGCTGGTGTTTATGGTGTGCTCGGCATTTACGATGAAAAAAGGGGATGACAAACCCGTTTATGTGTTTGGGATAGCCGCTTCGTTCAGCGATACAGTGGTGTATTATACGCCCGTTCAGTTGGTGGATAGTGTCGTGCTGGATCGTCATGGCTTTCTTCCGCGGCGTGAACTTTATTCCTATCAGTTGAAAAACTACGTGGAGTATTCTTTGGGCAAGCCCAACTATACCTGTATGATCTACTTCTCGGAAAAGAAAGTCAAGCTGGAGCGGGAAGCTACTAAAATCATCGGTAAGTATAGAAAAGACAACGTGAGTGTGCAGATGTTGGACGGCAAGGACTTTGTCTTTGAAAAGCCGAAAGAATAAGACGTATGAAAAGAATGAATTTTCGGATATGGCTGATGGCTTGTCTCAGTCTGCTTTTTCTGGCATCGTGTGAGGACGAGCCGGATGTCACTCCAACTACACCCAAGCGTACGGTGCTGGTGTATATAGCGGCGGATAATAATCTGACTCGTTTCGCATTGGAAGATATGGACGAAATGAAGGAAGGTATGCGGCAGATGAATGGAGAACTGAAGCTGTTGGTGTATGTCGATACGGGAACTTCCGCTCGGTTAGTGGAGTTGAAAAAAGAAAATGGAAATGTAGTGGAGAATGTCGTGCGCGAATATGGCGACCGCAATTCGGCGGGTACAGAAGAGACACGCGAAGTTTTTAATGACGTGTTTTCCAATCCTTCTTTTGCTGCCGAGAGTTATGGCTTGGTTTATTGGTCGCATGCCGATGGGTGGGTGCCTTTTGGCTCCAGTCGTCAGACCCGTTGGATAGGACAGGATGAGGGCGACGGTGATAACCGTATGAATATATCCGATTTTGTCTCTATTTTGGAGGAAGCCCCTCATTTCAGTTTTATTATGTTCGACGCTTGCTTTATGTCGAGTGTAGAAGTAGCCTACGAGTTGCGCCGGTACACCGACTATTACATCGGCTCGCCCACAGAGAATCCGGGACCGGGTGCTCCCTATGATTTGATAACCCCCTTGATGGCGAATGATAATGCTGCTGTAGACATGGCTTCGGTATATTTTAAGCACTATGAGGAGAAGTATAACGGAGGCATAGGTATCTCGAACAGTAATTGGACGGGAGGCACTTCTATCTGTGTGATGCGTACTTCCGCTTTGGAGCAATTGGCTTCGGCCACCTCGCAAGTCTTGCCCGAGGACGGTGTGGATAGTGAGGCGTTGACGAACTTGGTCTTTGACTACGACAAGCGTCCACGTAGTAGTTCTTCGTATATCGGTTATTTCGATTTCAAGCAATTGATGCAAAATGTAGCGGATGAAGCTTCATTTGCCGTTTGGGAACAAGCTTTCGAGGCTGCCATTGCTTATTGGAATACGACGGACAAGAACTATTCGCAAGTGGCAGACATGTTCTCTATGGAAGGAACTAACGGAATTACCCATTATATCCCCAATGGCAACGAGACTCGCGCTACGGCCTACCGCTCCACTTCCTGGTACCAAGATGCGGGACTCGCAAAGTTAGGTTGGTAAAAAACAGATACGAAAATGCAGAAACTGTTGTCTTTGCCGCCCCACATGGTGTCGGCTTTCTATGAATTGGAGAATGTAAACCGCTCGGAGTGGTTTTGCACGTCCGACCCAGTCGATAAGAAATTAGGTTCCGGTGGCGGCACCACATGGCTTTTGCGCGAATGGGAGCGTAGCTGTAGTGAGGAGGCTCGGAGTGAAAAGCGCATCCTGCTGCATGCGGGAGGCCAAAGCCGCCGTTTGCCTGCCTATGCTCCGGTGGGCAAGATACTGACTCCCATACCTGTCTTCCGATGGGCGCGCGGACAACGGTTGGGGCAAAATCTGCTGTCCTTACAGTTGCCGCTTTACGAGCGCATCATCCGGCAGGCACCCGATTCGCTTCGCACGCTGATAGCCAGTGGAGATGTGTATATCCGTGCCGAACAGCCTTTGCAGCCCATACCGGAAGCCGATGTCGTATGTTACGGTTTGTGGGTAGACCCTGTGTTGGCCACCCATCATGGCGTGTTTGTTTCTGACCGCAAACGTCCCGAAGTGCTCGACTTTATGTTGCAAAAGCCTTCCTTGTCCCGTCTGGAGGAATTGTCTAAAGACTATTTGTTCTTGATGGACATAGGCATTTGGTTGCTGAGTGACAAGGCGGTGGATTTGTTGAAGCGTCGCTCGCTGAACACCGAAGGAACAGCGGACGCGTCTGTTCCTTACTCCGATTTGAAGTTTTACGATTTATATTCAGAGTTTGGCTTGGCTTTGGGCGAGCATCCTTGCATCGCTGATGCCGAACTGAACGGATTGTCCGTAGCCATCCTGCCGTTGCCCGGCGGAGAATTCTACCATTATGGGACGAGCCGGGAGATGCTCTCGTCTACCGTGGCTTTGCAGAACAAGGAATACGACCAGCGTAAAATTATGCACCGCAAGCTGAAGCCCAATCCGGCTATCTTCACGCAAAATTCGGACGTACAGGTCTCCTTTACGGCGTCCCACCACGATGTGTGGGTGGAGAATAGCCATGTTCCTGCTTCGTGGAAGTTGGGTGCTTGTCAAATTATTACCGGAGTTCCGTATAACGATTGGGCGTTGACAGTGCCCGATGGCGTATGTATCGACATCGTTCCTTTGCAAGAAGGGTGGGTGGTGCGTCCTTATGGTTTCGACGATGCCTTTAAGGGTGCCTTGGACGATGCTTCCACTACTTATTTAGGCCATTCGTTTGCCGCTTGGTTGGAAGCCCGCCATTTGTCCTTGAGTGATTTGCCAGGGCGTCATGACGACCTTCAGGCGGCTTCGTTGTTCCCTGTAGTGTCCGATGTGGAAACAATGGGAAGACTGCTCCGTTGGATGATTTCCGAACCGGACTTGGAAGGCGGGCGTGATTTATGGCTGCATGCGGTACGCTTGTCGGCCGATGAGATTTCTGCCCGGGCAGACTTGAGACGTTTGTATGCCCA
>CALUIQ010000231.1 GCA_944320735.1 uncultured Bacteroides sp.
GCGTAGGCTTCTCGGTGCGGAAAGAGTTAGGCAAAGGTTTTTCGGTAGAAACGGGGCTGATGTACACGTTCCTGTCATCAGACTTGCGTTTTGAGGATTCTTCGGAAGAATTGAGCCAGAAATTGCATTACTTGGGCATTCCCTTGCGGGCAAACTGGAACTTTGTAGACACGCGCCTGTTTACGCTCTATCTGTCAGCGGGTGGTGCTGTAGAGAAGTGTGTGTATGGAAAGTTGGGCAGTGATGACCTTTCGCAGCGGCCGTGGCAATTCTCGGTATTGGGTGCCGTGGGAGTACAATACAACCTTAGCAAGCGGGTAGGTATCTATGCGGAACCGGGCGTTTCCTATTATTTTGATGACGCTTCCTCCTTGCAGACGCTTCGCAAAGAACATCCATGCAGCTTTACATTGCAAGCCGGATTACGACTGACTTATTGAACCCTGTAGAGTGCATATAAAAAGAAACTGTGCCAAAACTAAATGGAACTCATTAGTTTTGGCACAGTTTCTTTTATTATATATGTATTTGTATCAATTGATGCGGTACAACAGCCACGCACCTTGGAAGTCCTTGCGGTTGGGATACTTGGCCTTGAAAGCGTCACGTGCTTCAGCGGCGGATGTTCTGTCGTGATAAGTCGCTACAATGACGCGGTACATGGCGATTTCAGCATTGAAGGCTACCATAGCCTGATATCCTTCGTTTATCAGAAAGTCTTTCAAGCTTTCAGCGTTTGCTTTTACGGAGAAACTTCCTGCCACTACATTGTAGTCCTTCATAGTGTCCGTACCCGATACTACGGTTACCTTTTCTTCGCGTACTCCCGTTGTAGAGGCGCTCTCTACCACTTTCGGAGCCGTTGTTACCGGTGCGCTTACTACCGGGGTCATTTCTTCTTCAACCTTTGCCACCGTTTCAGTCTTTGGGGTTGTGGTTGTGGCCAACTCTTGCTGCTTGGCATTTTCGTATGCCTTTTTATAAGCACTTTCACTTGATTTGCAGGAAGCGAATGCTACTACGATGCACGCACTCATTCCTAATAGAAAAAACTTATTCATATCCATTTATATTTAAGTATTTATATTCAATAAAGTCGAAAGACATACACCGTATCTTTATAATCCAGTTTCATGTTTTTCGACGAAAGGTCTAACACCCGGAAAGAACGCATTTGGTTTTCCCATCCAAACCACTTCCGATAGGTGGCGTCATTCACGTTTGGCGACCACAAATGGATGGTCAGCGAATCCTCGGCCGGCTCGTCGTAATATCCATACATAGACCGGTAGTCTCCGTCGGTTCCCATATATACGGCGATGAATGACCCTTTTTGGAATCCATAGAATACGCTGTCAATCTTTTGTACGCTTCCGTCAGGATATTGATATTCTCGCAGTTGCCAGCGTCCCAGCCACGGTGAGTCATCTCCGTTCGTGCATGAAACGCTGCTTAGTAGAGTCATCAACAGAACTCCTATTTGAACTATTCCTACTAATTTCTTCATAAACTTTCTTTTTTGAAGAGCAAAAATACAGCGAACCAATCGGCTGACGAGTCTTTGTTGAGTTAAATATGCTTAAATGCCACTTGGGGCGTTTGGATATGTGTCGGTTGTTCTATGGAATTCTCAAAAAAATGAGTTAAATTTGCATAGAAAGTAAATTAAAGGAGGTAATATTATGAAGGGACTTAATGTATTGGCGGCATTCTTAGGCGGAGCGGCCGTAGGTGCTACTTTGGGAATTTTGTTTGCTCCTGAAAAGGGTGAAGACACGCGTGCGAAGATTGCTGATATCTTGCGCAAGAAAGGTATCCGGCTGAATCGTTCGGAGATGGATGACTTGGTTGACGAGATCGCTGCGGAAATGAAAGGCGAGAACGCTGAGTAACGTTTGAAAGAAGATAGTACCACCATGTTTAACAGCGACCAAAGTATAGGGGACTTGCAGCAGTTGTTTGCCGAGGTAAAGAAGTATCTTGCCTTGCAGAAGCAATATACACTGTTGGAAGTGGCGGAGAAATTGACGATTCTGTTATCTGCCCTTATCCTTATATTAATAATTGTCATTTTAGGCATGGTGGCACTGTTTTACTTATCTTTTACGGTAGCCTATCTGTTGGCTCCGGTACTGGGGGGTGTCATGCTCAGTTTCGCTCTTATCACCTTGCTTGTTGTCCTGCTGATGATAGGTGTAATCTCCTTCCGTCACACCTTGATTATTAATCCTATGGCTAAGTTTATAGGCCATTTATTTATCCCTAATTCTAATAAAAAAGATGAACAGCCTCGCTCCTAATAGGTCTCAAACACCGGCAAGTTTGGAGGAAATCAGGCAACTGAAAGCGCAGACTTTCGCCGAACTGCAACAACAGAAAGGGGTCGTATCGAAGTCCGTCCGCAAGCTTGTGGCTCCTTTGGCTCCGGCGGTTACCAAAGGAAATTCCCTTATGCGTGCCTTCAATACAGGCATTTTGGCTTTTGACGGAGTGATGTTGGGTGTCAAGCTCATTCGGAAACTGCAAAAGGCGAGTCGGCTGTTTCGCCGTTATTAAGACGCAGGATGACCTCTGTTTTGACATTTTATCACAAAAATACAATTTTTCTCGCTTAAAAAATAGGATATATCGAAAGAATGACTATCTTTGCATCAGATTTAGCTGACATTTTGCTTGAATAACCTTTTAAAAAATGTAATAGTATGAATATCGAGCGTATTATGTCCTCTTTGGAGGCAAAACATCCCGGCGAATCAGAGTATTTGCAAGCTGTTCGTGAAGTGCTTCTTTCGATAGAAGATGTTTATAACCAGCATCCTGAGTTTGAGAAAGCAAAGATTATCGAACGTTTGGTGGAGCCAGACCGTGTCTTTACGTTCCGTGTCACGTGGGTGGATGATAAAGATGAAGTGCAGACCAACTTGGGATATCGTGTACAATTCAATAATGCCATTGACCCGTACAAGGGAGGCATCCGTTTCCATGCGTGAGACAATCTTTCCATCTTGAAGTTCTTGGGCTTTGAACAAACCTTTAAGAATGCGTTGACTACCCTACCAATGGGTGGTGGCAAAGGCGGTTCCGATTTCTCGCCGCGTGGGAAGAGTGATGCGGAAATCATGCGTTTCTGCCAAGCGTTTATCTTGGAGTTATGGCGTCATTTAGGGCCGGACATGGATGTGCCCGCAGGCGACATAGGTGTGGGAGGCCGTGAGGTAGGCTATATGTTCGGTATGTATAAGAAGCTGACTCGTGAGTTCACGGGCACTTTCACCGGTAAGGGGTTGGAATTTGGCGGTTCGCTGATCCGTCCGGAGGCTACCGGTTTTGGAGGCTTGTATTTCGTTAATCAGATGTTGCAGACTAAAGGCATTGACATTAAAGGTAAAACGGTCGCTATCTCCGGATTCGGCAATGTGGCTTGGGGAGCGGCAACCAAGGCTACCCAATTGGGAGCTAAAGTCGTTACCATCTCCGGTCCCGATGGTTATGTCTACGATCCGGATGGCATAAGTGGTGAAAAGATAGATTATATGTTGGAGCTTCGGGCTTCGGGCAACGACATCGTAGAACCTTATGTTGAGCAATTCCCCGGAGCTAAGTTCGTACCTGGTAAACGTCCGTGGGAGGTTAAGGTGGACATCGCCTTGCCTTGCGCTACGCAAAACGAATTGAATGGTGACGATGCCCGTCAGTTGATAGCAAACAATGTGTTGTGTGTAGGCGAGATATCCAATATGGGTTGTACGCCCGAGGCTATCGACCTCTTCATCGAGCATAAGATGATGTATGCTCCGGGCAAGGCTGTGAATGCCGGTGGCGTGGCTACCAGCGGATTGGAGATGTCACAGAACGCTATGCATCTTAGCTGGAGCGCTGCCGAGGTGGACGAGAAACTGCACGGCATTATGCATGCCATCCATGCCCAGTGTGTAAAATATGGTACCGAACCGGATGGATATATCAACTACGTGAAAGGCGCCAATATCGCCGGCTTCATGAAGGTGGCACACGCCATGATGGGACAAGGTATTATATGATAAAAAGAAACTTTGTTTAGTTGTATTTGTATTTGTGGTTTTTGCTGCCTCTTGCCTGTGAAGGTGGGAGGCAGCTTTTTTTTGTACTCAATTTGATTTTTATTTTCCGTAAATACATCTCAAAAGTCCGGAAAAAATCCTATATTTGCTCTCTATAATAAATAGAAAAGACAATGGAGCAACTCGTACTGAAATTCTACCCGGTAGGCATACAGACCTTTTCCGATTTGCGAGAAGAAAACTACCTGTATATTGACAAGACGGAACACGTCTATCGTATGACGCATTCTGCGAGTAAATATATGTTTCTCAGCCGCCCTCGTCGCTTCGGTAAGTCCTTGCTGGTGAGCACGCTTCATGCCTATTTCGAAGGACGGAAGGATTTGTTCCAAGGCTTGGCCATCGAACGATTGGAAAAGGAATGGACGCAGTATCCGGTGCTGCACTTTGATATGAGCACGGCCAAGAATATGGATAAAGAATCACTCGTCCTTGAATTGGAGCGGAAACTTCTTAAATATGAAGCCATTTATGGACGCGGTGAAGGAGATATAAAGCCCAACCAACGTTTGCAAGGGTTGATAGAGCGTGCCTATCAGAAGACTGGACAAAAGGTCGTGGTGCTGATTGACGAATACGATGCTCCGCTGCTCGACGTGATGCACGAGGATGAGAACCTGCCCGTGCTTCGAAACGTCATGCGAAATTTCTACAGCCCCCTGAAAGCGTGTGGTCCTTACCTGCGTTACGTATTCCTGACGGGCATCACCAAGTTTTCCCAACTGAGTATCTTCAGCGAGCTGAACAACATCGAGAACATCAGTATGGACGAGCAATATACGGACATCTGTGGGATAACCGAGGAGGAGATGCGCACGCAGATGGACGCGGACTTGGAAACGTTCGCCGCCAAACTGCATACGGACAAAGAAAATCTTTTGGATCAATTAAAAGCCAATTACGACGGTTATCACTTCACGTGGCCTTCGCCAGACATCTATAACCCTTACAGCCTGTTCAACGCCTTCAACAAAGGCAGGATAGATTCTTATTGGTTTGGCAGCGGTACCCCCACGTATCTGATTGAGATGTTGCGTAAATATGATGTCATTCCGCAAGAGATAGGGGACCGTCGGTGTATGGCGGCCGACTTTGACGCGCCTACGGAGCGTATGACCAGCATCACTCCCATGCTCTATCAAAGCGGTTACCTGACCATTAAAGGTTATTCTCCATTTTCGGAGCTTTACCTGTTGGACCTTCCGAATCGGGAGGTACGCATCGGGCTGATGCGGAGCTTGTTGCCCAACTATGTGCGGCAGCCCGCACAAATCAATACCTTGGTAGGCGAAATGGCCGAGCGTCTATATTACGATGACATGTCTGGCGCTTTGACTTTGATGCAGCAGGTGCTCTCCACCGTGCCTTATTGTGAGAATACGCACTATGAAGGCCATTACCAACAAATGTTGTACCTGGTGTTCACGCTGTTGGGTTACTATACTGATGTAGAAGTTCGTACCCCGCGCGGACGGGTGGACGTGGTGATGCGCACGAGCCATACCTTATATATTATAGAGTTGAAGTTGGACAAGGATGCCGACGCTGCTCTTGGACAGATAGACCTAAAGCAGTACCCCGAACGCTTCGCCCTTTGCGGCCTGCCGATGGTGAAAGTAGGCATCAATTTCGACAAGGAGAAGAAGACTATTGGGGATTGGAAGATAGAGAAAGTCTGACAATGTACTGTCACAGTTCGGGAAGGTATACAGTGTTGGTAAAGTAAGTATCTTAAAATGTTATTTTTATGATTACAATAAAAAACACAGATTTCACATCGAACCAAAATTTGGCTGACATATTAGCCGTACGAACCAAGGAACAAATGCTCAACATCTGTAAGCAACTCAACCTCTATGTCAGCCCGAACGTAAAGAAAGACGAGATGGCACGCCGTCTTGCCAACGAAATACTTGACCATCCTTTGGCCGTACTTTGTTCCTTGAGTAAGAGTGAACTGCAGTTGGTTGATGCGTTTGTACAGGCCGGATCTAACCAATACATCGTTCGCAAGATGCGCAAGATACAATACAAATTGCAAAAGTTTTCCTTAATATTGACTTACGAAGATTTCGAAAAAATGGAATGGCATATGCTGATGCCCGATTGTGTGCGTGAGTCACTTCAAACCAGTCTGCCCGCTATGCTTGACATCGTGAAGAAAACAGGAAAGGTACCTTCCTACAAGGAAATTCGTCTGATGATGTTCATAAATAGGTTACGGAATGGCGAATTGTGATTCCTCCTTGCAATGCATTCGTATTAAAAAGACAATATACTGACTTTGCCGATGAAGATTAATCGCTAACCTGGTAGCAAGGACAAGCACAAAAGGGCATAAGTGCAAACAAGTTATATTCCCACTAAAAGAAGTCAAGAAAAGACTAATGTTGGCATCAACACCATTTCAAACAGTAGTAAATCTCTAGACAGACGATATTTGTTTCTTGGGTACTATTCTTTTTTCAATAAAGTTTTGATATTTAATGTTTGACTTTGTAGTCATAAACACAGCCTTTGCATAATTGCACGAATGACACGTAATTTTTTATGCAGTTGCGTATTGGCTTATTATCTTTTAAATGGATCAGTCCGAAATGGGTTGACAAGGAGAAAGCTCTTAATTGGTTCTCCTCAGCGTCACCCAATGTTCGGCAGAAAATAACCAATAAAGAGCTTTCCGATGCCACAAAGTTAGTGAAAAAATTCGAGAATCCAAAGGCCCCGGAAGCAGAAATTGCATCCTTGGCGAAACCGTTGACATCGCCAAGCAGTACGAGCTGCAAGTGGGCAACTATGCCATCAGTGGGCAATCGGATAACTATGCAGCAGAAGATGAGCTTTACAGGGACGGTGACTCAGAAACGGACAATGTCGTGGAGGAATTCAAGTCGCAAGTAAGGAACACTCCCGACATTGCGACCGTAAGGACAGAGGAGGACGTGGATGCGTTTTCATACGACCGGATGACCAAGGAGACCGTGGCGTTTTTGTTTGAAATTACCCACCGGGAATATGGCACAAAACGGTTATTAAATTCTATCTTTGCAGGGAATAACGACATAGCCAACGTATTTACTCAAATCATTAACTTTTTGAAAAATGGAAAAGGAAACAATAGACTTCAATCTTCCGATGGGAACGGAACGGGAGAATCCGGCACTGGCGCGTCCCGTACAAGCGAGAGCCAAGGCGGAGAACGAATGGGACGAGTTCGAGCAGTGGAGGAAGACAGTACAAGACCTTCCGGAAGAGGAACAGATGAGGGCGTTCGAAGCTTGGATGAAAGGGAAAGCGACAACGTAAGCCCGTTCCCTGTCTCCGCACCTACCGTTGAAGGTGGGACAAACTGGCAGGCAGCTTCAAGTTCCAGCTCCGGGAGACGGTGGTGGATTATCTGACGGCGGTTGAGAAATTCCAAAAACTTGAGCACTGAAGTGATAAGACTGTCCTTGTCAGAACGGTATACAGTCTTGCCCGGATCCTCTTTAAGATAGGCTTCGGCCTGTTTATGAAGACTGCCTGTAGGCACGGTCAGATTATATTTGTGCTTGCCGGACTTCGTAAGAACCTGTCGAAAATAGGCCCTCGGATAGCGGACATGCGTTTTGAGACTTTGCCTTTCAAGAAGGTGGACGAGTTTGATTATGAGGGTATCGCCAAATGATAAACGAGGATAATCCGGATATCATCTGGGGGGCATTGGGTGCCCCAAAACAAGAGATGTTCATGGCTCGTCTGAAACCCTACTTGAAACGTGGGATTATGTTCGGGTACGGAGCCATCTTTAACTTCAATGCCGGTGTCGGCAAGGTAAAAAGAGCACCCCGATGGATGCTCGCCTTGCGCTTGGAATGGTTGCACCGTGCCTTGGAGCAACCCAAGAAAAACATTCCCCGATATTGGAATTTCATAAAGTCCTTGCCAAGACTCATCCGTAATGAAAGAAGGTATGTGCGGACACTTGCCGGTAAATAATACACTATTTGTAGGTATTTCTATTATGACCTATTTTTGTTACCTTTGCGCGCAAAATAGAAACCTATAAATAAAAAGTAAGAATTATGTTATTTCCCGAATTAAAACTGAGACGTGACAAAATACGTGCGTTGATGGCTCAACAGGGCATTGACGTCGCATTGATAACCTGTAACGCCAATCTGATTTATACCTTTGGAAGTGTCGTTAGCGGCTATTTGTATCTGCCTTTGAACGATTCTGTCCGTTTATTCGTAAAACGCCCCAACACGTTGGAAGGCGAGCACATCTTCCCCATCCGCAAACCCGAGCAACTGCCCGACTTGCTGCAAGAATGTGGCTTGCCTATGCCGCATAAGTTGATGTTGGAGGGGGACGAACTGCCCTATGCCGAGTACAAACGTTTGGAAGCTTGTTTTCCTGATGCGGAGGTAGTACCTTGTGGTACCGCTTTGATTCGTCAGGCTCGCAGCGTGAAGACGGAAATGGAGATTGAGTTGTTCCGGCGTTCGGGCATAGCGCATGCTAAGGCTTACGAACAGATACCTTCGGTTTATAAAGCCGGAATGACCGACTTGCAACTTTCCATCGAGGTGGAACGGCTGATGCGTCTGGAAGGTTGTTTAGGCATCTTCCGTGTGTTTGGACGAAGCATGGAGATTTTTATGGGGAGTGTGCTGGCCGGTGACAATGCGTCGGTTCCTTCTCCTTATGATTTTGCTTTGGGCGGCAAGGGATTGGATCCCTCTTTACCGGGAGGTGCAAGCGGTAATTTGTTGCAGCCGGGTCAGAGTGTTATGGTAGATTTGGGTGGCAATTTCTATGGCTATATGTGCGATATGAGCCGTGTCTATTCCATCGGACGCTTGCCGGACGAGGCTTATGCCGCTCATCAGGCTTGTTTGGATGTACAGGCAGCGGTCACGGCCATGGCTAAGCCGGGAGTGCGGTGTGAAGAGTTGTATGAACAGGCCATCGAGACGATTACCCAAGCCGGATTTGCCGATTATTTTATGGGGGTAGGGCAGAAAGCCAAGTTCATTGGCCACGGCATCGGACTCGAAATCAACGAAGCACCGGTTATCGCTCCCCGCATCAAGCAAGAATTGGAGCCGGGTATGGTATTCGCATTGGAACCCAAGATTGTGTTGCCCACCATCGGACCGGTAGGCATTGAGAATTCTTGGGTAGTGACAAACGATGGGGTGGAGAAATTGACCAATGCTCCCGAAGAAATCATCGAGATGTAACCTTACTCTCCTTCGTAGTACTCTTGCAGATAATAGCGCATCAGAAAATCCTGGTAGCCGTGCAGGATGTTTTGTCCGTTGGCAAAGGGTAGCGTTATTTCGTTCAGGTATCCTCTCCGGATTCCATATTTTAGTAAATCAAATGGGCAGGCACCGGGCTGGCAGAACAGTCGGTGGCCTGTCCGTTTTGTTTCTTCCACGCTGTAGAGTGTGTTGTGGGGAGTATGGAAGTACTGGGCGACATCGTGCCCTATCAGCATCCCTTTGGCATTAGCATAGAGGATGAAATGGCTGTGCCGACTTAATTCGGGCAACAAATCCTCCGGCTGTGCCTCCCATCCTAAAGTATGAATGAAGAAGTCTGTCAGTTCGGAGTATGTGCGGAAAAACAACAACGGTTCCCCCTTACTGTATGCCAGGCATCGGGCGGCGTTTTTGTCTGTTATGGCTTGGGGAGACGAGTCGGGCAGGGGAGTAGAAGTTCTTTTCAGACAACCGATGTCCATCAGCCACGTATCTGGCGAAGGTAGCTCATTGATGGGGGCTTCCTCGAACAAACCGTTCAGGATATCGTACAGGCTTTGAGCCAGACGAAGCAGTTCGGTATCAAACGGGTCTTGCAGGGTATAGTCGTCCGGCCTGTGCGTGGCAGGTCGGGCCAATCGTGTCCATAATACCAAGGCAATGTCTTCCCGGTTTACCTCGTCAGCTACATAGTCCTCCTGGGGGACATAGAAAGGAAGTTGCGTACCGTAGAGTTTATGGTAAGCTTCCTTAAAAGTCGTCCAGCCTCCAGTCTGTGCCACAGAGTCCTGCATATAAAGGCTGAGAGCGAGAGCGGTTTGCACACGTAGTGTCTCCTTCAGAGGATGAAAGAGGGGGGGACTTTTCAACGACAGGTAATAATTTGTTGGCCAAGTTTACATACCATATGTCGGTGTCATAGGTGCGTTTGCGCTCGTTGGCTTCAAGCCAAGGTTGCATAAAGATTCTTTTCATAACCGTTTAAGCGCTAATTTGATAACTTGCTCCACGGGTGCGTTGGGGGTCTCTTTCAGAATAGCCAGCACAACTTTTTGTGAGGCTGCTTGCGCGAAGCCCAACATCGTGAGAGCGGCTACCGCTTCTTCCATTACTTCATTATTCGGTCCGGCCACGAGTTGCGTTCCGGCATCCGTGCCCATCGCAGCCGCCACGGTTCCTGTCTTCATTTTGTCCTTCAAGTCAACGATGATGCGTTGGGCTGTTTTAAGTCCGATGCCTTTCACCGTTTTCAGCAAGTTGGCGTTCTCAGTGCTGATGATGTTGATGAGTTCAGTCGGCGAGAGTGCGGAGAGAATGGTACGTGCCGTATTTCCCCCAATGCCGGACACGGAGATGAGCAGTAAGAAAAGTTCCCGCTCCTGTTTGTCGGCAAAGCCGTAGAGTAGATAGGCGTCTTCGCGTATGGCTTCGTACACGTAGAGTTTGCATGCCTTTTTGCCTTGTATAGCCGAGTAAGTGTTGAGTGAGATACTGGCGAGGTAACCCACGCCATTGCAGTCAATAACGGCGGTGGCCGGTGTCAGTTCGGCCAGTTCGCCACGAATGTATTCTATCATATTTTTCTTTTTAGTTTTATAAATAGGAATTTATGTGTGTGTTTCATTTTTCTGCGAAAGTACATATTATTTTTGGGACTGCCAATTTTTTAAATAAAGAAAAAAATGGAGGCGATTTATCTTGAAGTTGAATGAAAATGCTTACTTTTGCGCCGATAAAATAGAAAACTGACAACTAAAAGCGATAAAACAATGAAAAAAGTAAGAGCAGCCATCGTTGGTTATGGCAACATCGGGCACTATGTGCTCCAAGCCCTGCAAGCGGCTCCCGACTTTGAAGTTGCGGGAGTGGTACGTCGTGCGGGTGCAGAGAATCGACCTGCAGAACTCACAGATTATTCCGTAGTGAAAGATATAGAGGAACTGACTGATGTGGATGTCGCCATCCTTTGTACGCCTACCCGCAAGGTGGAAGAATACGCCAAGAAGATTCTGGCTATGGGCATCCATACCGTGGACAGCTTTGATATCCATACGGATGTTCCCGCTTTGCGCCATACGTTGGGCGAAGTTGCCAAAGCGCACAATACGGTTTCCATTATCTCTGCAGGATGGGATCCGGGAAGCGACTCTGTGGTACGTACCCTGTTGGAGGCCATTGCCCCGAAAGGCATTACATACACCAACTTTGGTCCGGGTATGAGTATGGGTCACACGGTAGCCGTCAAAGCCGTGGAAGGAGTGAAGGCTGCCCTTTCGATGACCATTCCTGTTGGTACAGGCATCCATCGTCGGATGGTGTACATCGAACTGAAAGACGGATATGAGTTCGACAAAGTAGCCGCAGCCATTAAGGCAGACCCCTATTTTGTAAACGATGAAACCCACGTCATACAGGTGCCCAGTGTAGACGCTTTGCTTGATATGGGACACGGCGTTAACCTGATCCGTAAGGGCGTGTCCGGCAAGACGCAGAATCAGTTATTCGAGTTCAATATGCACATCAACAATCCGGCACTTACTGCCCAAGTATTGGTATGTGTGGCTCGTGCGGCTATGCGCCAGCAGCCCGGTTGTTATACGATGATTGAGATTCCTGTCATTGACCTCCTTCCGGGCGAGCGTGACGAGTGGATCGGCCACTTGGTATAACTTCATTGGGGGCGCATCAATAATGATTTAGAACACGGAGACACAGAGGCACAGAGATTTTATTTTATTGATTTACAAATATATTTTCTCTGTGTCTTTGTGTCTTCTGTGTTTTATTTTCCAATTATGATATACCCTCAATTCAATAAACTATCAAATATCCATTGCCATAATATAATCGTTCATAAAGTATCCGTTGCCGATAGGGAAATCACCTTCACGCGCCTTGCTCATTCCCATATGTTCGTAGAAGCCTAAGGCCGGGTTACTGCGGTTGACATTCAGTTCCATACGGCAAGGGGCGGGATGCACTTCTTTGATGTACTTAATGGCCTCGTGGAACAGAAAACTGCCGCAATGTGCTTTTTGGAAATAAGGAAGGACGTATATTTTTTCCAGATGAAACAAGTCTCTGCCTTCGGGACGGACGGATACATACCCCGCCGCTTCACACTCTTCGTAAGCTAACAGGTAGACATGACCTTCCTGTTCCATCTGTTTGCGGATATTGTCCACGGAGTACATCCACTCCATCATATAGTCAATCTGTTCTTTACTTAAGATGTCTTTGTAGGTTAAGGGAAATACTTGCCAAGCCAGTTTGTGGATAAGTTCGCAATCGGCGGTATCGGCTTTTCTAATTGTAAACATAGTCGTTACGGATTAATGAAAAAAGATTTATTCGGAGGCGAAAGTTACGGCTTTTTGTGGAATTTATGATATTTCTTCTTGCTTTTTTTCAAAGGAAAATGATACCTTTGTAATAACCTATAAAGTAATGGGAATTTAACTACGTGCCATCGAATACACAGCGTAGTCCGATAATTTAAATAAAGGAGGAAATGAGTATGAGAAAGAATTTTGGTGCAAAGCCTTGGACGTATCCACAACCGGTGTTCATCGTGGCTACGTTTGATGAACAAGGAAATCCTGATGCTATGAATGCCGCTTGGGGTGGCATTGACTATGATGACCAGATTAATTTGTGTCTTAGTGCCGAGCACAAGACGGTGAAGAACCTGCTGGCCACGAAAGCTTTTACCGTGAGTATGGGAACAGCGGACCAGCTGGTGGCTTGTGATTACGTGGGTATAGTGTCGGGCAATAACGTTCCGGACAAGTTTGCTAAGGCGGGATTTCATACGGTGAAGTCTGAGTTTGTCAACGCTCCACTTATAGCGGAATTACCTATGGCAGTAGAGTGTGAACTGATTTCTTACGACCCGGAGATGTGCCATTTGGTAGGACGCATCCTTAATGTATCCGCCGATGAAAGTATCTTGGACGAGAAAGGAAAGATTGACGTAGCCAAACTGCGTCCTATCACTTTTGACCCCGTGCACAACGATTATCGGGTGATAGGCGAGAAAGTGGGTAACGCTTTTCAGGACGGAGTGGCGTTGAAGAAATAAAGAAACGGAAAGGCATGGACGTGATACGAAGTGCGATGGATATGGAACGGCAGGTGCTGGAACTCGGCTTTCTGCCGTTTTTTCGTTGTGGGGTGCCTGGCTTTTCTATTGAAGAGCGCACGGCACGCGAGTATTGGTTTTCCGATGAGGACGAAGGCCCGTGGGAATGGAAAGGCCCTGTCATCCGTGAGGGGCATTGTGCTTACGGAAAATTGTTCAACAAGAAGGCCGGTTACGTCAGTCTGGAGTGGTTGCCCGACTTGATGAATTACCGCCGTTCGCTTCGGTATGCGAAAGATGAAGATACCGCTGCGCTGGATGACGTAGTACTGCAGACCATCATTTCGGAAGGAAGCGTGACGGTGAAAGAATTGCGTCGGTTACTGGGTTTCGTGCGTGGTAGGGGAAAACGCTCGGCACAAGAACCGGTGGATAGGATGGGAGAGGAAGGCAAAGTATCTCTTGACCCGATATTGACCCGCTTGATGATGAATGTGCATGTCGTCATAGCCGATTTTGAATACAATACCGATCGTCACGGGCGTCCCTACGGTTGGGGGGTGGCACGTTATACGACACCGGAGGTGCTTTATGGCCGTATGAGTGCCGGATGTACGCCCGAAGAATCTTATCAAAAAATCTATGCGCACTTTCGGCATTTGTTCCCTGACGTGGCCGAGCGTAAGTTGTTTCCCTTAATCGGGTAGACAATCTGTAAAAAGGGTAGTTATCTCTGTAAAATATGTATGTCCTTGTAGGAGGAGACGCATTACCTTTGTATAAAAATAATCATCTAACACATTCGATCGTATGAAAATTAAATTTTTATCAATCATTGCATTGCTTATGGCAGTAAGTATGAATGTATGCGCTCAAAAGACAGGCAAAGTGTTAGTGACATATTTCTCGGCTACGGGTACTACGGCTTCGGTGGCCGAAAAGTTGGCGAAAGTAACGGGAGGAACCTTGTATGCCATCACTCCGGAAACGGCCTATACGAGTGCTGACCTGAATTGGCGCAATAAGCAGTCCCGTAGTTCGGTAGAGATGAACGACCCGAAATCGCGTCCGGCCATGAAAGGCAAAGTGGAGAACATGGCGGACTACGAGGTGGTCTACATCGGTTATCCCATTTGGTGGGGCGTGGCACCTCGTATCATTAATACCTTCATAGAAAGCCACGACTTGAAGGGGAAGACGTTGGTTCCGTTTGCCACATCGGGTGGCAGTGGGGTCACGGAGAGTGTGTCGGCGCTGAAGAAAGCCTATCCGGACTTGAACTGGAAAGAAGGCAAGTTGCTGAACCGTGCCACTGAAAGCACGGTGCGCGAGTGGGTGAAGACGATGGCTCATTGATGGAAAGGCACTCTTCAAAATTCGTTTCTATATATCCATGTTTGTTTAGATAAGCGATGTCCTGCGAAAGGATGTCGCTTTTTTTATGACTCTTCGCCATAAGAATATAGGTGGGAGCGTTTTTTATACTTTATGTAGTATTGTTTACTTTAAAAATCAGGTCTCCTTAGAATGGTCATTCTTATCCTTTGGAAATGGCCATTCTAAGCTGCTTGGAATGGCCATTCTAACGACCTCAGATTGGTCATTCTAATAGGTATTAGATTGGTCATTCTAATAGGACTGCAATGACCATTCTCAGACGTAGGCAATGGAGAGTCACAATTCGCCGCCCGGTATATCAGGAGTTAAGGAGTTAAGAAGTTAAGGAGTTAAGCCGATAGTAGGCTTATCATACATGCAAAAAAGGTATTGGCTTCACTCCTACAAATATTAAAAAAGTGTATGAAAATAGGGATTCCGATGTTCTTTATGACCAAAAATATTAAAAATAGACCAAACTTAGGAAAAATGGACATTGTGAGGTTTTGGCAAAGTATGTTAATTTGCACCCGCTAACTGATAAAAATATAATCAAAAAATGATAAAAGTGAAAAAGTATGTAGGACTACTATGCGCTATGCTTTCGATAGGGGCATTGGTCGCATCCTGCTCTTCGGAGGAAGAGATGGCTCAAAGTACAACGGAAGGCAAAGGCTTGTTGAAGCTGGCGTTGAACGTGGGCACGGATTTCCAGACACGGGCAATTACCGAGAGTAATTATACGAATTTGGCCAATTACACGGTACAGATTTTAAAGGAAGGCCGTGTAGTAGACGGTTGCGAATGGGCGGGTGATAAAATTCCCCAAGAGTTAATCGAGTTGAGTAACGGTACATACACCGTGCTTGCTTTTACGGGCGAAGATTATAAGGATGTAGGTGCCACGACGGAAGGCATGTATGTAGAAGGTAGCAAATTGGTAGACATAGATGGTGTCAATCCGGAAGTAAAAACGGTGGAAGTGAACTGCACGCCTCAGTGCGCACGGGTTACGGTGAACTTCGACGAAGCTATGAATGATTATTTCAATGATTATTATGTGACGTTTACCGGCACCAAAGCCTTGGCTTCTGGTAATTTTACGTGGGAGAAAGCAGCTACCGACCCTGTGTATATGGCGGTAAGCGGTGCGGAAAAACTGACGGCTACCATTCATTTGGTGGATAAGGACAACAAAATTGCCGATAGCGTGGAAGTGTCGAAAGAAGTTACTGCCGGCAAGGCGTGGAAGCTGACCGTCACTCCGAAGGTGAAAGAAGGAAGCATCGGCATCACCATCGAAATTAATGGGAAGACGAACGATTATCCCATCGACATCGAAATCCCGTCCGATTGGGTTTAATGAATTTACGAACTTAATAAGTAAATAACTATATGAAAGCATTTCATATCTTGGCGGCAGGCTTTGCACTTTGTGCCGCTTTCGCATCGTGCGAAATGAAAGACGAACTGAAAGGAATCAATGACGGAACCAATGGCGAAACGGGCTATTTGGAACTGGGCGTAGCGGTCAATGGCTCACAAAATACCGTGACGACCAAGGCGGATGTGGATGATGACGGGACGCAAACCGGGTCATCAGTCAGTGCCGATGATTTTCCCGTGGTAATAACAGGCGTGACGGACGCTTCTTATAAGAAGGAGTTTGCCAGCTATGCGAAATTGAAAGAAGAAGGAGCCATAGAACTTCCGGTAGGTACATATGCCATTGCGGCGCACTCTAACTTGGAACTGGCAAATGAAATGACAGAAGCTTACTATGACGGAGCGGAGGACATAAACATCACGAAAGGATCTAATCAGAAGGCCGAGGTGGTATGTAAGATGAAGAATACCAAGATTTCGATGAGCTATACGAGCGAGTTTACTTCCCGTTTCCAAAGTTGGGAAATTACCGTGACGGATGGAAGAGCTGTTCTTGAGTTTATCTGTGAGGGTAAAGCAGCGGAAGAGTTGAATCCGGCTCCCCTCTATATGTTGGTGCAGGAAGGAATTACCGAACTGACGGTGCGTGTATCAGCGGTGAATCTGAACGGTGAAACGGTTCGTGAAGCTCGTACTTTGACCAAACCTGCTGGAGGTGAATCATCGGCATGGACGGGGGGTGACGCATTGACCATTACCATGAACGGGTATGATGAGCCAGAAGAAGACACCGGTATTATGGGTAGCGGTATCCAGATTAATGCCGATGTGACATTTGACGAGTCGGAAGATATCGTAAATGTGCCGGTAACTCCGGGAAGTGGAGAGGATGATACTACGGATCCGGAAGAGCCGGGGACGGGGGATGAAGAAGAAGGTGGTTCTGGAGAATCTCCAACTTTATCTGGAGAATATTTGACGAAAGTTCTTTCTTATGATATCGCAAGTGGTAGCGAATTCCCGTCTGTTGAGATTAGGATAGATGTGCCGAATGGAATAGAAAGTATTTGGGTTAAAGTTGAATCTGATAATACTGATTTTAAAACTGCAACCGAATTTTTTGGTTTATTGGCCGAACCTGACGGCGCTAACCTTATAGGTAATCAAATGTTAGGTGGAATGTTTACTCTACCCGAAAAGGAGGAAACTTCATATGTTTTTTCTTTAGGGGCAAATTTGGCAGGTATGTTGGCGACCTTTGAAGGGGAACATTCATTTATAGTAAAAGTTATAGATTTAAGCGGGAATGAGGCAACTGGAACTTTGCGAGTTTCTATAACAAATTCATCTGTTGAATAAAAATGTAAACTAATGAAACGGATATACCATATTATATTAATAGTAACTTCTATCTTTTTTTGCGCTTGCCAAGCTGATGAAAATCTGGTAGGAGGAGAAACGGGTTACTTACGTTTGAGTGTAAACGAAGACAGAGGCACGAACACACGGGCTGTTCCCGCAGATTATAAACCGGAACAAATTGCCGTGCAGATAGTAGACGCGAATGATAACGTGGTAAAGGAAACCGATGATGCGGAGCTTTGGGAGAATGAGGCTATCGAACTTCCGGTGGGAACTTATACCATTAAGGCTGCCTCGAATGG
>CALUIQ010000232.1 GCA_944320735.1 uncultured Bacteroides sp.
CTTTTGCGCCCGGCAAAGAACAAGCCGTAACACAAATTGACCAAAACGTTGCTGAGGATGGCTTGCAGGCTGCACGCCGTAATGACCAACGTGGCGACGCCTCCGGTGCCTTGCACCAGATTGAGGATGAAAGGCGTGATGTCGCTCAGTCCGGAGATGAACGACAAGACCGTCAGGCCACCCGTCCCGGCATAGACCAGCGTGTAGTGCGTCACCACGGTGAACACCACAAACAGGGCGGCAAATATCAAGGCCACCTTAAACTCCAAAGGATTGCTGCTGTCCTCCTCCAACTGGCCATCGACCGTCACCGGACGACGCGAATGAATGTACCAAGCCACGCCACCGGAAATCAGAGCCATAATGAGTAGGTAGGGATAAATGACCACCAACGTGTCGCGGCTGAAAATGCCTATCAGAATCAGAAAACGCAGGAACATCATACTCACAGCCATCAGCATAGCGGCTACATACTCCGGCGCTTCATCAGCTTCAGCGTTGCGGCTTTTGCGGGCAAGTACGGCAATGGTAGCCGTGCTGCTGTAGAGTCCGCCTATGATACCGGACATCAGGATGCCCGACTGACGGAACACATAGCGACGCAACAAATACGACAGATAAGAGATACCGGAAACCACCACCGTTGCCAACCATACCGTATGCGGAGTCAAGTTGATGCCGGGAATCATATTCTGCTGGGGAAGCATAGGCAGGATGATGCCGCTTATGGCCAAAAACTTGGCGAGCGTAATCATCTCGTCATTCTTCATCCGCTGAGCCAGTTCGGTAAAGGTATGCTTCAGCTCGGTAAAGAGCAGCACCGTCACCACTACCATAATATAGAACCAAGACGGCTGCGTCGCGACAATGGGAGCCAGGCAATAAGTGATAAGCGCAATGACGATTGTCGTCACGCCAAACACGTGGTACTTCATCTGCTTGACGTAATAGTTCAAGGCCAACAACAAGCCCAGAACTGCCCCGCCACCCATAAAAAGCTTATATTCGTCAGGCTCCAAGATGTAGAGCAGATAGCCCAAGATGCCGATGAAGGTAAACGTGCGGTCGGTGCCGAACAAGGTGGTCTCGCCCTCACGCTTCAGGCTGATGCGCCGTTGCGAAAGCCCGATAAGCAAGGAGAACACGGTCACCAACAAGAATGTGACCAACTCATCCGGCAAGTAACCTGTCACTTTTTCCATTCTTTAAAAGGATGCTTCATCAGTTGCGAATTGTAATACCGTACATCACCCGTCACCTCTTGCCCAATGAAATCGGGCTTCACAAAAGGTTCGTCTTCCGAAGCCAACTCCACTTCGGCCATCGTCAATCCTTCATTCTCCCCATAAAACTCATCCACCTCGAATACGTGCTTGCCGCTTCGCACCAAGTAGCGCGTCTTGTCTATCACACCCGGCTCGCACAGCTTCATCAGTTCTTCCGCCTCAGGCAGTGGGATTTCCTTCTCCCACTCGTAACGACTCATACCTGCGGCGTCCGACGCTCCCTTGATGGTCAGGTATCCCCGTCCGTCACGAATCCGCACACGCACCGTCCGTCCCCGTGCGCTACAGATGTAGCCTTGCACGATGCGGCTGTGCGCATAGGCTTGCGACTTATACTCACCCTTTACCAAGAATTTACGTTCAATCTCTTGCGGCATAACATTCTCTAAAGGATTAACCCCAATGTGAATAAGCGATGAACATCAGTACGACCAGCACGATGGCAATTATGCCCATAACAATCATTACTTTCTTGCCCTGCTGCTCTTCTTTTTCTTCACGAATCTGCTGTTTTCTATTTTTCTTTCCCATACTATTATTTGTACATTAAAGGTTTAACAATAAAATGATAATTTAGCGGACTGAGTGTTGTCTGATTTTTCATCCGCAGATGACACGGATAACACGGATCTTTAAAGGGGCTTCGCCCAAATCTTTGTCATAGGCAAAGAAAAAATATAAAAATCTGCGTCATCCGTGTCATCTGCGGATGAAAAATGAAACACACACATAAATTCCCATTTACTTCAGGCAAAGGAAATGATTATTTGGGAAGAAAACAAGCGATATAGGGATATTTTTTATAGTTTTGTAGCAATTATGAAGCAAATATGAAAACATTCAGACAACAAACGGCCCTTATGCTTTGTCTTATCCTCATCGGCATAGGGCTAAGCGGATGCACCATCGATGATGAAGACGATTATCCCGGAAGAGGAGCCACCACTTGGCAGCTCTGCGACCATTGGTGGCAGGGATATTATTCGTTGGAAGACGAGACGCAGGTAGACCACCAAATCATCTTCTATCCCGACGGAAGGGGAGAAGAATCACTGTTGTACAACTACTATGGCGAAGTGTGGGAGGAATATTACCAGTTTTATTGGCGCTGGGCCAACAGCCTGCAAAATTCCATCGCGCTGAACTATCCGGGCGGCGTTGTGCTCTATATGGACCACGTTTATATCAACTTCGACCTCTTCTCCTGCCTGTTGGACGGCACGTTTGTGACTTTTCGAGGGGAATAAGGCAAGCGTGAAAGGAGCGTGAAAGATACATCTTTCACAACATTGCGCTGATTACCAAATATTTGCAGCTCGGTGAAAGCGTGAAACCAAAGACGGGAAAACTTCGATAAACCAAGAGGGATGTGTTAATAAGCCTTATAGTTTCACTCCTTCCTTAGACATATCACACAGTACTTTCCCAAAAGTACTGCAGTACTTACCTAAGAGTACTCCAGTATTTCCCTAAGAGTACTGTAGTACTTCCTTAAGAAGTACTCTAATAAACATCCAGAGGAATCCTCCTCAAACTAACATTTAAAGAAGATTCCTCTCTCATTTAAAGAAACGGAGTGGCACATTAAATGGGAAGAAGAGGGAGATTAATAAGGCCTCACGCTTCGCCCTGTCCGGCAAACTCCATCAGGTAAGCTTTCACAAAACCGTCTATCTTGCCATCCATCACCCCGTTCACGTCACTGGTCTGATAGTTCGTGCGATGGTCTTTCACCCGACGGTCATCGAAGACATAGCTGCGGATTTGCGAGCCCCACTCTATCTTCTTCTTGCCCGCCTCAATCTTAGCCTGTTCGGCCATACGGTGCTTCATCTCCTTGTCATACAGCATAGAGCGAAGCAGGCGAAGGGCATTCTCACGGTTCTTAGGCTGGTCGCGCGTCTCGGTATTTTCAATAAGGATTTCTTCCTCCTCGCCCGTATAAGGGTCTTTGTATTGATAGCGCAGGCGCACGCCGGATTCCACCTTGTTCACATTCTGACCACCTGCGCCACCGCTTCGGAAAGTATCCCACGAGATGCGTGCCGGCTCAATGTTCACCTCGATGGTATCATCTACCAAGGGAGTGACAAATACGGACGCAAAGGATGTCATACGTTTGCCTTGGGCGTTATAGGGCGACACACGCACCAGGCGGTGTACGCCATTCTCTCCTTTCAGATACCCATAAGCGTAATCGCCGCTTATCTCGATGGTGCAGGTCTTGATGCCAGCCTCGTCGCCTTCCTGCAAGTTGGCAATGACTGCCTTGTAGCCGTGTGTCTCGGCATAGCGCAGATACATACGCATCAGCATACTGGCCCAATCCTGACTCTCGGTGCCACCGGCTCCGGAGTTTATCTTGAGCACGCAATCCATCTGGTCGGCCTCCTCGCGCAGCATATTCTTCAGTTCCAATGCCTCAACAGCCTCCGAAGCTTTCTTGTACGCCTCGTCTACCTCTTCCTCGGTCACCAATTCATCCTTGTAGAAGTCGAACGCCAGTTGCAGTTCGTCGGACAAAGTCTTGACTTCATTGTAACCGGCAATCCATTGTT
>CALUIQ010000233.1 GCA_944320735.1 uncultured Bacteroides sp.
AATTCAACCAATTCCTGCAAAGCTGGATGGAAAGCAAAGGAATGGAAAACATTGCCCAGTTCAAAGGACGCTTGAACGCCAGCGACGTGAAGGGTGTAAACACCTTCGAGCGTACGCAGTTCTTGAAGTATTTCGCTTCGCACGAATAAGAGAACAGCCACATTCCGATGGTGGTGTTCCTAAATGATTTAGAACACAGAGACACAGAGGCACAGAGATTTTATTGATTTACAAATATATTTTCTCTGTGTCTTTGTGTCTCTGTTTTTTTATTTCCCAATACCTATTCCTACTGATTACCCTCCCGTTTATACTACTTTTTAGGTATTGCCCCACTTTTTAACACCCTCTACCTTTGCAGCAGAATTAAAACGATAAAAACTGTAAAGGAATGAAACGAAAAACATTAGTGGTTACATTGGGGCTGATGCTCTGTCTGCCAACGGTTTGGGCAGAAAACGGAGCGACAAGCGAAGCCCCCAAGAATGAAGAAAAGAAACTGGGAAGTGCGGAAGCCGTGCAGATAGCGGAAGTGAAAGAGCAGGCTCCCCGCAAGAAACGCTTCACCATCGGTGGGTATGGCGAGGCGGTGTACAGCCGGAATTTCTATAGCGACAATTACCTGCGCTACTCCAGTCCCAATGATTATAAGGACGAATCACACGGACGCTTCGACTTGCCGCACGTGGTCATTATGTTGGGTTATGACTTCGGTCACGGCTGGACAATGGGCAGCGAAATAGAGTTTGAGCACGGTGGTACGGAGAGTGCCGTAGAGATAGAAGAGCACGAAGGCGGTGAATATGAAAGTGAAGTGGAACGTGGCGGTGAGGTCGCCTTGGAGCAATTCTGGATTCAGAAATCGTTCTGCCCACAGTTCAATGTCAAGCTGGGCCATATGGTTGTCCCCGTAGGTGCCACCAATGCCCATCACTTGCCTACCGAGTTCTTCGGCGTCTATCGTCCGGAGGGTGAGAATACCATTATGCCTTGCACGTGGCACGAGACGGGACTCAGCATCTGGGGACAAGCAGGCGACTGGCGTTATGAGGCTATGCTGTTGCCGGGACTCGATTCCGACCGCTTCGGTGACAAAGAATGGATTAAAGGCGGTGCGGGCAGCCCTTATGAATTCAAGATAGCCAATGCTATGGCGGGAGCTTTCCGTGTGGACAATTTCTCAGTGAAGGGATTGCGCTTGTCAGTCAGCGGTTATGCAGGTAATTCGTTCAGCAACACACTGAAGAAGGCTACGCTGAAAGACTATGACAACGTGAAAGGTACGGTCTTGATTGGTGCCTTCGACTTCCTCTATGATGACCACAACTGGATAGCCCGCGGTAACTTCGACTACGGCCACTTGTCGGATGCCGCCCTGATTACCCGCTACAACAGCGGTTTCTCCAATGACTCTCCCGCCAAGAAGACTTCCGTGGCTACGGCAGCTATCGCTACGGGAGTGGAAGTCGGCTACGACCTCTTCGGCTGGTTCGGGAAAAAGCAACAGGAGAAAGGCAGCAAACTCTACCTCTTTGGCCGCTACGAATACTACGACTCTATGTTCGACACCGAGGCTACCATCACGGACTATGAGCAATATGGTCGTCAGCGCATCGCCTTTGGTATGAACTACTACCCGATGAAAGAAATTGTCATCAAGGGTGAATATTCCTTGGGTATCCTGAAGAGCAAATTCAACAACGAGCCGGCCGTTTCGTTGGGTGTAGCCTACGCCGGATTCTTCAACCTGTAATCAATATAAATAGATAGAATAGTAACTAAATCGAAGTAAGACAATGAAAAAGTATCTGAAATTTCCGCTCTATGTGGCTTCTGCAGCCATAGTAGGTATGAGTGCAATGGCTTGTAGCGATGACGATGAGCCGAACGTAGACCCCAATGAACTCACCGCTCAAGAGCAAGCATTGAAAGAGATTGTTGCGGACTATACCGACAAGACGGTTGTCCCCACCTATCAAGGTATGGCCGATGCAGCTATGCAACTCCACTCGCTGTGCATCGACATCCGCACCAAGAAGACCAACGGAACTTTGACCACTGCCGATGTGGAAGCTGCCGGCGAAGCTTGGAAACTGGCTCGCGACTACTGGGAGAAGAGCGAGGCTTGGTTGTTTGGTCCCGCAGGTGATTACTCTGTAGACCCACACATCGACTCTTGGCCTTTGGACAAAGTAGGTATGGATGCCCTGCTGAGCAATCCCGCCCAAATGGCTCAGATGGACGATGAAGGTGTGTATGTAGGCAACTACTTAGGTTATGCACTGCAAGGTTTCCACGCCATCGAGTATATGTTGTTCGAACTCACGAACACCACGGCCAACGGTAACGCCACGGCCAACTCGGAAAGCGTAGCCCACAACCTGAACTACACTCCGGAGGAACTGAACTATCTCGTAGGCTTAGCAGCCGACCTCCGCAATCAGTGCATCCTGTTGGAGGCTTGCTGGGCAGGTACGGAGAACGTTTCCGCTGAGAAACAACAAATCCTGACGGAGACGGAGCTGGATAAAGGCATCAACTTCGGCGAACGCATCAAGAATGCAGGCCAGGCCGGTAGCGAATACGTTAACTATCTGGATGTGATGTACGACATCATTACCGCCGGTATTCAGAACATCGCCAACGAGGTAGGTAACATCAAGATTGGTAACCCCACCGGAAAAGGTCTGCCTTCAGGTGGTATGGAGTATGACCCCAACTACATAGAATCTCCCTACAGCCTGAACTCCATCCGCGACTTCCTGGGCAACATCATCAGCATCCGCAACGCTTACCAAGGTTCTCCTTCGGTAGACGGAACCATCCAAATGGCAACGGCTACACTGAGTTCCTATGTCGCTACGCTTAACGCCGATTTGGACAACCGCGTGAAAGCCGCCATCCAAGATGCATACGACAAGATTACGCTGATGGGCGAACCGTTTGCTTACACGTGTGGGGCTCCCGAGTATAACACCATCAACCAGGATGCCATCGACGCCTGCAACGTGATGAACGACATCTTCGATGAAGTAAAAACATTGCTGCAAGCTAACCACTAATAGCAAATTATTCATCCGCAGATGACACGGATAACACGGATTTGATATTTTTAAATAAACAGCACCTGTCATATCGAGCTTGTCGAGACATCTCATATAACACTGAGTATGCTCTACGTGAGGCCCCTCGACTACGCTCGGGATGACAGGGCGAAGCCCCTTAAAAAGAAATCCGTGTTATCCGTGTCATCTGCGGATGAATAATCAACACATATAAATTCAGTTATAAATTAAAACATCATTCTATTGATATGAAGAAACATTTCTATTTACTTGCTTGTTTGGCTATGAGTCTTGTGGCTTGTAGCGATGATGAAATAACTCCCGACAACCCCGACAATCCTCAACCGGAAGAGTTGCCGGAATGGTATTATACGGGAGGCGAGTTAGGCACAACGTTCAACTCTTCATCTACCGCTTTCGAAGACCCCACGCCCGTAGTCGATGCGGACGCAACTATGACCGCCTCTTTCAATAGAGGTGAGCAGTTCTTTGAGAAACCTTATACCGCCAACTTCGAGGGTATGCGCCACGGACTGGGTCCGGTGTACATCCGCACCTCTTGCCAGCACTGCCATCCGGGGTACGGACACGGACAGAGCCAGCCTGCCGGTTCATTCAATACGAACAAAATCGGCAACGGTTATCTGTTGGTGGTGTACAATCCCGAGACCAACGCCTACGTTTCTTGGTTGGCCGGTATGCCTCAAACCCAAGCCGTGGCACCATTCAAATCTCCGTTGGATGAGACCCAAATCCAACTGACGTGGCACGAATACACGGACGAATGGAGCAACAAATTCCCCGACGGCGAGACTTACCAGCTTCGCTATCCGGAGGTTGAGATACCTCAGTCGGCCGTGTATGTGTACAACAAAGGCTATGACTTGGGCAACTACGATGTCCGCCTGGAGTCCACCATCGGCATCTACGGCACAGGCTTGCTCGATGCCATCAGCGATGAAGACCTGAAGGCCGAATACACCAAGCAGGAAAAAGAAGGCTACTTGAAGAATGGTTTGAACGAGACCATCTTCAAAAATGGCGAATGGGTGAAACAATATTCCAATACAGCACAAGGAGGTGACGGTACGCTGTATCCGTTACGTTACACTTACGCATTGAGCCGCGGTCCCTTGCAGGACGCCGCCGGTGCCAACGCCTTCTGGAACATCACGAACGCCACGCGTAGCGACCGCCGCTTCCACTACTTGGATGCCGCAGGCACTTACGCCAAGTATTCATCAGAAGACCCCGATGTGCAAGCCGGCTTCCGTGCCTACATCGAGCAGGCAGACCCCGACCACAGCCATAGCGATTGGCACATCCAGAACGCTGAAGGCACGTACAACGAGCAGCAGAACATCTACAACTACCTGACCTCAAAGGAACTGGACGTAGAAGTTTCTGACCAAGATTACATCGACCTGATGGTATGGCATCGTGGTTTGGCCGTTCCTGCCGCACGCAATGTAGACGATGAAGCCGTACTGCGTGGTAAGGAACTGTTCGAGCAACTGAACTGCACGTATTGCCACAAGCCCAATTGGACAACGGGCAATGATGAAATCCGCGACCCCGCCCGCTTCTTCGTTGGCGAAAAGGCTGACCAATTGCCTCGTTACCCGAATCAGAAGATTTGGCCCTATACGGATATGATTCAGCACAAGCTGCACATGGTGAACGACATCCGCACCGGATGGTGCCGCACCACCCCGTTGTGGGGACGTGGCTTGCACCAACGTTGCACCGGCGCCGAGTATGCCGACCGCCTGCACGACTGCCGCGCCCGCACCACGATGGAAGCTATTATGTGGCACGGAACCAACCCGCAGAGCGACGCTTACGAACAGATTGTAGAGTTCCGTAAGTTGTCTAAGGAAGACCGTGACGCCGTGGTGAAGTTCCTCGACTCCATCTGATTCTCTCTTGAACTATAGTTTGATAAAACATCATCTCGGATATGCAATACACTTCTGCATATTCGGGATGATTTTGGTGTTTAAATGATAATTTATCGGGCTGCGCTGTGTATTCAATAGACCACAGATGACACAGATAAGACAGATTTACACAGATTTTAAAGGGCTTCGCCCACAGAAAAAATAAAATTCTGTGGTCATCTCGTTTAATCTGTGTCATCTGTGGTCCATTGTAAACACACAGTTAAATTCCCATTTACCTAACTCTTATGAAATTACTCAGGAACATATCTTTTGGCCTTATGGGCTTGATGGTGCTGATGCTGGCCGTGGCCACTTGCGTAGAGAAGATGCAAGGCACTCCGGTTGTAACGGCTTACATCTATGGCTCGCCGTGGTTCATTGCCTTATGGGCGGCATTGGCGGTCGCTGGCATCGGTTATCTGCTGCGGCGCAAATTGCGAACCGGCGTATGGTTGCTGCACGGGGCGTTCATCCTTATCTTAATCGGGGCGTTGGTGACGCACCTCTTTGGCCTTCAAGGCAGCGTCCACTTGCGACAAGGAGCTTCGGAGGAGGTATCAGCCTTTACCGATGCCGATGGAGCGGAACACGCCTTGCCGTTTGGCTTGCGGCTGAAAGAGTTCGTGTTGGAGTATTATCCGGGTACAGTGGCACCTATGGATTTCATCAGTACGTTTGCCATTGCAGATAAGGGAAAAGTTTGCGAAGGCCGTGTCTCTATGAACCACATTTTCCGCTACCGCCATTACCGCTTCTACCAGTCGGGCTATGACACCGACGGACAAGGAACGACCTTATCCGTCAGCTACGATCCGTGGGGCATCGGGCTGACTTATGCAGGCTATGCATTGCTGCTGCTGTCTTTCATCGTTTACTTCCTCGACCCACAAAGTGCTTTCCGCCGCCTCCTGCGTCATTCCTTGTTGAGAAAGCCTTTGGCAGCGATTGCCCTGTTGACAACCTGTGTTTACACCCAGGCGGCAGACGTGCCCCGTACACTTCCGCGTGAGACAGCGGAAAGCTTCGGACACCTCTATATATATTATAACGACCGAGTCTGTCCTTTACAAACGGTAGCGAAGGATTTTACCGTAAAGCTGACGGGCAAACCGACCTATAAGGGTTTGACGCCCGAACAGGTGTTGACCGGATGGTTCTTCTACTACGACTCGTGGAAAGAAGAGCCGTGCATCCGCATCAAGAACAAAGCCGTGCAACACTTGTTGGGCATCGACGGGAAGATGGCTCGCTTGGCGGACTTTGCGGGTGTAGAGGGCTATAAGCTGGATGCCGAACGTCTGTCTGCGGTAGAAGGCAAAGACAAACGTGCCGTGGAGGAAGCCAACGAGAAGTTCAGCCTAGTGAGCGGAGTGGCGACGGGCAGTCTGTGGCGCATCTACCCTTTCCGTATGGAGGCAGACACTTTGGGACGAGGCGAACGCTTAACATGGTATTCGTTGGCCGACCGACTGCCCCACACTATGCCGCACGAAATGGGTGTATTTGTCCGTGGCTCGATGAACTATGTAGCCGAACAGGTAGCACGCAAGGATTTCTCTGCCGTAGACGCCCTCCTGCTGAAGATACGCCGCTATCAGGAACGTGAGATGGGCGACTTGGCTCCGTCCGCTTTCCGCATTCAGTCCGAGCGACTTTACAACCGCTTGAACAACAGCCTGCCCTTGGCCATTGTTTCGGTGGTGCTGGGTTTGCTCTCCTTTGGCTATTATTGCCGCCGGCTGATGCAAGGCAAAGCGGCTGACAGGCGGGTAGACATTTCCTTGTTGACCTTGATGGGCATCGGTTTGCTTTACTTGGCAGGGTTGATGTCTCTGCGGGGTTTTGTCAGCGGCCATATACCTCTAAGCAACGGGCACGAGACGATGCAAGGCATAGCCGTTTTCACCGCCGCGTTGACCCTCTGCCTGCACCGCCGCCTGCCTATGGCTATTCCCTTTGGTTATTTGGTATGCGGCCTGGCACTGTTGGTGTCTATGATGGGCGAGAGCAATCCACAAGTGACGAACCTGCT
>CALUIQ010000234.1 GCA_944320735.1 uncultured Bacteroides sp.
TTGAATTTAGAGTAAGGAGGGAATCATGATCAATGAGGATGTATTAAAAATAGTCTTGAACGATAAGACGTTCGGACGTGACCAAGCCGCCGACATCGTGGGTGGGCTCTCCCGGCTAAGAGATTTGATTGGTAGAGGATTAATCCGAGCCGAGAAACCGACAAACAAACAAAATGGGAAATGGTTCTGCAACGCATGGGACGTTGTCAAGCATGCACGTTTAAAATGAAGTGATTATGGAAGAAAAGAAAAATCTATACGAAAAAATCCAGCTTGTCTCCAATGAGATCAAAAACATTGAAAAGAATATGACCGTAGGCAAGGGCAACTACGCTTACAAGGCAGTTCAAGATATTGATGTCACCCTTGAAGTGAAAGAAGCCGAGACCAAATATGGATTGGTCAGCATTCCAATTAAACAAGATCTTATTAAATCGGAGATTATTCGGGTAGTGAAAGAAGGAGGTGGCGAATCTATAAATTACATGGATATCGTAAAAATGACTCTTCGTATTATTAATCTGGAAAACACTACCGAATATATAGATGTAGAGAGTTTTGGACGCGGACTTGACCCTGGAGACAAGGGATTTGGAAAAGCTTCAACTTACGCTCGAAAGTATGCTCTGCTAAATGCATACAAGATTGCCACGGGGGAAGATCCAGATGATAATAAATCGAAAACGCAAGTTCCGGTAACAGTAGATGAAATAAAGAATGCGGTAGAAGGATATATGATGACTGACAGCAATTTCACAAAAAATATCCTTTCGTATTTTAATGTTGGCTGCGCAGAGGATATGACAAGTGAGCAATTCAAAATGGCATATAATAATTTAAAGAAGAAAGGGAAAATATGATAGAAACCATGTACATAGGAAGCGGTGACGTTCATGCTTTAATGAGCGGTAAGAATACGAAATCACACATCGCCCTCATGCAGCGTTTCGTCAGTGGGATTAAACCTTATTACAATGCTTTTGCCAGTCCTATAGATGCCTTACGTACGGGAGCCATTCTCGAAAATAGGTATCTGCTTACTTTACCTGATAACTACTTTACACAGTACGTTGTCAAGTCAGATGAAATGAACGTATTTAAGTGCAGCCTGGATTTTGCTTGTATCAATAAAGGAGAACTAACTGATTTTGATGAATTAAAGACTCTTTATCTTTCGGACTATCTCGATTATATTGAGCCTATCAAGCATAACAACAAGGCTTTAGTTGAATACGTCAAGAAGAAACATAAGGCTTATTATTATCAGGTTCAGGAGCAGCTCTTCTGTACTCATCTTGAAAGCTGCAACCTCGTCTTTTTATCCGTAACAACTTATGATGATGAAATCAATTGGCGAAGAGAAATTCACCCTAACGAGTATTGTAAGATACGCATTGAGAGAGATGAAAAAGCTATTGATGAAATTAAGTCCCGCGGACTGATATTCCAACAAATAAAAGACTTTTATTCAAATTAAATATGGTAAATCAAATAACAGGTCGGCTGGTCGCTATTGGCCAGTCCCAAGAAATCCCATCTAAGAACGGAGGTAATCCCTTTGTGAAACGTGAGTTTATTCTTGATGCGACAACTCATGATCCGTATACAGGTGAACGTAGCCAGTATGAGAATATTCTACCACTTGAAGTTTCAGGTGACAAATGCGCCGAACTTGACCAGTTCAGAATCGGCGATGTGGTAACGGTTTCATTCGCCTTGCAGGGCAGGGAGTGGACGAATCAGGATGGGCATGTTAAACGTATGGTTTCTATCCGATGCTACAGACTGGAGGCAAGGAAATCTATACAACAAACAACGCAGCAATCGGCCCAGCCGCCAACACAACCAATGCGGCAACCAGTATACCAACAGTTTCCGCCTCCTGTAGAACCTAAAGACGATTTGCCGTTCTAGCCTATGATATTCAATCTAAAGAATGAATACGATGTACCCAAGTTTAAAGATTATGTGATCAAGCTGTTCCAAGAACGGGCCGTGGTCGAAGTGAAAAAGAAACTTCCCAACCGAACACTCGCCCAGAATAGCTACTTACATCTCCTCTTGGGATTTTTCGGCAGTGAGTACGGTTGCAGCCTTGAAGAAGCCAAGATTGACTTCTATAAAAGGACTTGCAACCGTGATTTGTTTGAGAGAAAGACGGTCAACAAGAAAGGGAAAGAAGTAACCTACCTACGAAGTTCTGCCGAGCTGACAACAGGTGAAATGACTTTGAGTATTGACCGCTTCCGCAACTGGAGCGCATCTGTAGCCGGAATCTATTTGCCGGCAGCGAACGAACAGCAAATGCTTATCTACGCACAACAAGAAATTGAAGGCAATAAAGAGTTTATTTGAGTCTTTCTGATCTTGGTAAAAAGACATCGCTACCTAAATAAAGTTATGTCGGATGTAATTAAAAAGATATCCGGCAAAAACCAAATTATATCCGACGTAAATCATGAAACGCTCAGACCGTCCGCCAGACTACCTAATTGACGCGATAGTCAGGCATGTAAATACGGTATTTGCTTCTCCATGCGAGAGCAATAAGTACAAGAACGCCGAAAGGCTTTTAAGAAAAGAAATAAGGAAATTAGCAACGTATAAAAGTAAATAATCATATGCACAACTGGTTTTTATGTAAGGTCTCCTATCAAAAGATGATGGAGAACGGATTTCAGAAAAAAGTGACCGAACAATACCTTATGGACGCCTTATCGTTCACGGAAGCAGAAGCTCGTGTCATTGAGGAGATGAGGCCGTTTATCAGTGGCGAGTTTACTGTGTCAGCCGTGGGTAGGGCAAGGCTTACTGAGGTGTTCTTCAATGATGGGGATAGTTATTATAAAGTAAAGATCCATTTTATTACCCTTGACGAGACAAGCGGAGTGGAGAAGAAAACACCTGCCCAAATGCTTGTCCAAGCAGGAAACATAAAGGAAGCTATTGCTGTATTCGAGGAAAAGATGAAAGACACTTTGGCGGATTATGTTATCGTTTCCGTATCGGAGACGGCGATCATGGACGTTTTTCAATACACGGATGAGAATAAAGAAAGTGAGGTGAATGATGATTGACAACGAATATATCCCAGATTGGAAAGTATGGGAGTAATCATAATCGCGATTTAGTGTTTTTAGTGTTAGTTGCAATCTACCTCCGCTGTCCGTGAGGATATGCGGGGCGACACGGGCAATATGGTAGAGGCTGTCCCGAAAGGGTAAACACACAGTCCGCACGCAACCCACGCCGATAGCGTGCGACGCATAGGAATCTCGCAACAGCCGAGGGGTTCGATTCCCCGGTTGCCCTCAAGGCGCGAGCCTACTTTTTCATTAATGTTCAACTAACCAAATGCCGGCGGAAAAGGCCGCCGTGGGGTGCGAGTCCCCTTATTTTTTTGCATTATAACTATGAACGGAAGCCGGTTGGTTCACACGGTAGAACGTCCCCGCACGGGGGAGAAGGGGGTTCGATGCCCTCACCGCCAACAAACCCTTCCATTCCTTTCG
>CALUIQ010000235.1 GCA_944320735.1 uncultured Bacteroides sp.
TACTTTTATTTCTTTCATTACCGTTTTTACTACATTTATCTATGCTGTAAAGGTAGCAAAAATAATCGAAACAAACAAATAAAACGTTGGTAATTAATTAATTAAAATCTTTCGACCACTAATGATAAGTAATTCTTTGTTCTCTCCCTTCAGCTTCTTGAAAGCATCTTCGCTGAAATAACGGGAATGCGCCTTTTCGCCGTGAACAAGCAATACGGCACTACGCATCTCGTCGGCATAGGACAGGATAGGCATATTGATGAATGACAACGAAGAAGTGATACTCCAACCCAATCCGGAATTGATGGAACGGGGATGATAACCGCGCTGGGTCTTATAATAATCATAATAGTCTTTTAGGAATTGCAGCGCATCATCGGCTGGTTTCGGATTCATAACGGTTCGCTTGTACGTACCGTTGCGGTAATCTTCGGTACGTTGGGCGTTCATCTGTCTGCGCATTTCGTAACGGGCATCGGCATTGTCATTGGCATCAAAATAACCGTTGGCAGAATTGCGGCTGATGTCGTACATCGTGGAAGCTACCGTAGCCTTGATGCGTGTGTCCAATGCCGCCGCATTGATGGCAAATCCGCCGAAACCGCAGATGCCGAGAATACCGATACGCTCTGCATCCACATCCTCCCGTGTCGAAAGATAATCCACCGCCGCACTGAAATCTTCCGTGTTGATGTCAGGAGAAGCCACGCTACGGGGTTGTCCTCCACTCTCACCCGCAAACGAAGGGTCGAACGCAATGGTCAGGAAGCCACGCTCTGCCAATGTCTGGGCATACAGCCCCGATGATTGTTCTTTCACTGCGCCGAATGGACCGCTTACGGCAATTGCCGGAAGTTTGCCTTCCGCGTTCTTGGGAATATACAAGTCGGCTGCAAGGGTGATGCCGTAGCGGTTGTGGAATGTCACTTTACTATGGCTCACTTTGTCACTCAGCGGGAATGTCTTGTCCCATTCCTGTGTCAATGTCAGTCGCTCTTCTTGAAACTTCATTTCTTGTTGTCCGTTTTGTGCAAAGGCTGTTGCGCTGACGGCTAACAACCCCGTTGCAATGATGGTCTTGATATTCATATATTTGTTCTTTTAAATATTTTGATGGCACAAAAGTAGCCACAACATTTACATAAGCTGATACCCGAACAACGGACAGAAGTACCTCAAATACGGGTCTTGGCATACCGGTTATCATTTGAATATCAATAAGGTATATGTAATACGGGAAAAGATACCCCAATTACTCCTTTTCCCTTTCGGCTCTTTCGGAAAACAGAATAAAAACGTATATTTGTAGCGGGAAACTTTAAAAAAGAGACTGTATGGAAATAATAAAAGCGGATACCATAGAACAATATAACCGTTTTTTCGGATTCCAGACCAAACATCCGTTGGTCAGTATCGTACATTTCGACCGTTCGGAAAACCAGCCGACCCATAAGATGACATTCGGCTTTTATGCCCTCTTCCTGAAAAAGACAGTGGGATGTACCATCAATTATGGGAAGACGAAGTATGATTTCGATGACGAAACTGTAGTATGCTTTGCGCCGGGTCAGACCGTAGGCATTCATCGTATTGAAGACGGTCCTGTGCCAGAAGCCGATGCGTTGTTGTTCCATCCGGACTTCCTGCATCGCACGCCATTGGCTCAAAAGATAAAACAATATACGTTTTTCTCGTATGCTTCCAATGAAGCCTTGCATCTGTCCGTGGACGAACGCCTGATTGTGCAGGATTATATGAACAAGATTACCATCGAGCTGGAACATCCGATTGACAAGTTTTCCAAGCCGTTGATTATCTCAAACATCGAAGTGCTGCTCAATTATTGTATGCGCTTTTACGAACGCCAGTTCATTACCCGTGAAGCACTAAATAACGACGTACTTGTGCGCTTCGAGCAATTGCTGAATGAATATTGGGACTCCGGTATGGCTCAGGTACAAGGGTTGCCCACCGTGAAGTATTTTGCGGACAAGATATGCCTGTCTCCCAACTATTTCGGGGACTTGGTCAAATCAGAAACCGGCAAAACGGCGCGGGAACACATCCATCTTAAAATCATCGAGATGGCCAAAAACGCTTTGCTCGAACCCGATGCGACGATGAAACAGATAGCCGAAAGGCTTGGCTTCCAATACCCGCAACATTTCCTGCGCTTCTTCAAGAAAGAAGTCGGATGTACGCCTAAGGAATATTGCGCCCAAAACAACTTGGCTGTGTGATAGTGTCCATCGAGAAACAGAATGGAGTTGTCTTATGCCGCCCCGCAAACGAATCGCTTAATGAATAACCATAAGAAAATGAAACACAAGTGTAAGATTACGGTCTTGAAACGGGAGTGCTATCAAGACCTGCAAGCTAAGTATCTGGCCGACCCGAAATCGGGTTCGTGCCCATTCTTCCGCGAAGGACAGGAAATCATCGTGGACAGTGAGAATTATTTCCGTATGCTGCACGGCACGTTCTGCGCTGAGGCGTGGGATTGCATCAGCCGTTACGTTTACGCCGCCCTGCAAGGAGGCTCCATTATGCGCGGCTGGACGAACGATGAGAAAATGATGATTACGTGCTGCAATGACGGCACGCGCCCGGTTATCTTCAAGCTGGAACGGATTGACGAGGAAGAATAGCAAGGTGCTTACCATCATAGGTTACTTGCCCAAGTATCCTTGGATACTTTGCCATTTATCCAAGGATACTTGGGCTTTTATCCTATAATACTTTTATCATTATATCGTATCCTTGTCTTTTCCTGATTTCACTAGACACTTTTTGTTTTTATAAACTAAGTCAGTAGACACTCTTGTGATAATGGTACTATATCAGTAGACACTTCACTGCAAGTAGTGCTGTTTTAGTAGTCAGATACTCTGGACACGCAGAGCTCGACCCTGTTGTTCGGCTTTGCAATGATACGTTATTGTCTTTATACCCTCACCAATTATCAATAAGGTTGTGGAGTTCTGTTATATTTTGTATCTTTGCGGAAAGATTAAGCTATTATGGAAAAAGTAAAAATCACACGTGAAGAAGCACTCGCTAAATTTCAGGCTGCTAAGAACAAAAAACGTGAATGCCTCAAGCAATTGGAGAAGTCGATGAAGGAGATTTATAAGAAACGTACCGGTAAAGAAGCCGAAAACTTTTTTGCTTTATGATGAACCTCCTTTCGTTAGAGCTTATCAATAAAGTTACCGCTTATCCCATCGTGCGCAATGCGCAGGACGGTTTCTTTCATTTCTTCACAGATGGGGGAGTACATTATTCTGTCGGGTTCATTGAAGAAGATACGTTGCTTTCCAAAGAATCCTACCAATTGATTATAGCCAATCTGAATAATCGCAAGTCTATGCGTGATAAAAAGGTGAGAGATACGATTGTTGCCATAGTCGATGAATTTTTCAATCGTAACAATGCCACCTTGTTATATATCTGTGAAACGGGCGACAACAAACAGGGGATGAGAAGCCGTTTGTTTGAATACTGGTTCTCTACCTACAACCAGAAATCGCTTTTTACTACAATGTCCTCTTCTGTTATAGATAGCGAGGGAATAGTGAATTATGCCACTATCATTTTAAGGAACGACAACCCCTATCTTTCCGAGATTATTACTGAATTTTCAGAATCCATTCAAGCCCTCAATCAGAAACTCGAATAGGAAGAAAAGAAAAATCAGCAGAAAGTCTATATTGCCCAAGTATCCAAGGATACTTGGGCTTTTATCCTTATATCCTCGCCAACTCCTGCAGCAACGCCCACCGGTTGCGGTACTTCTTCTGCCCCTTTGTCAGTTCTACCATATTTATAATTGTGACAAACGATTGTTTGTCGTCTCTATATCAAAATAATCAGCATTCCAAACCTCACCTTTGCGCAAACCTAACCATTCGCGCAGCTCCTTTGCCTCGCCAGACTTTGGCATCTCACGAAAGACATATTTCAAATCTTCATAACCGTACACGCCTCCGCAATCTTCCGGCGGACAAGCTCCTTTCCCCGCCAAGCAACGGGGTTTCAAAATCACTTCTTCCGAGACGGCTTCCAACTTGATGGTATGTATCCAATCGTCCCCGAAATCATACCAATAGAATAAAGTCCTTGAAAGATCTCCTTCCCAAAATGAAATCAACTTCACTTTACCGGCATCGTGAGTCGGTATAGTGTACCAATCATCCATATCATCCGGCTCGGAGATACGGAAAGAACCCCTATAAGCCTTGTCTGAAAATGAATATAGGTGCATGTTGAACCAACCGAAAGCCTCTTGGATGGTCAGATGAAACTGCTTGAAAGTGTATGTATCCGGCACCAATACCCGCCTCCAAACTGGCGGTTTGGTAATACCTTTCAGTTGAATTTTGAATTGATAAGTCATCGTTACTAATATTTGGATATAAACGGAACAAAGATACATTTTTATTTCGACAAGACTCAAATTTGCCGTATTCTTCTTTACTCTTCAAATCCCCGAACCAATGCTTTGGCGTCCCCGTAATCCAGTGTATTGACGAGAGAATCCTGGCTTTCCGAACTCATCCGATGGAACTGAAGAGAGTCTATGTTCCATCCGTTTCTCTTAAACAACGCATCGATTGAGTCTTTTTTCTCTTTCATCAGACTCCCATACAAAGCCTGTATGCCTTTTCCTTGCGGGGTCGAAATCTGGAAATTGCCGCCCTCAATCCTCATATTGACTTGCGGGGAGGTGATAAGGGAATCGTTGAAAACAAAGCCGATGCGCTTTCCTATCCATCGCTCGGTCGCATCTGCCCAAGCCTGCCTCTTGGAACGGCACACTTGCCCCACAATGCTATACACGCCGTAGTAATCGGAATCCACCCTTAATGCACCGAATTCTTTGACGGTCGCAATGGGTGTCGGGACAATGCTGTCTTCGCCTATGATGTGGTACCAGCCATTCTCCAATTTTCCGGTCACGACAGATTGGGGTTGATGTTGGCACGCCGAACCTAAGGCAACAGACAGAAGCATTATCATAGGCAACAGAATTTTCGGTTTCATACTATTCCATCCTCCCATACTTCATTTCCTCTCCGTTTTTATCATATTGCTTACGCTTCCCCGTAGGAGCCGCGGTTAAAGTAATGCGGACTACCGCCGTGCGGTGCAGGCTCCGACGGATAGCGTCCTCAAAGGCATCCATATGACGGGGCAAGAAACGTTCGCTGATGAGGCGAAGGGCCAATATCTTCTCCGCCTCGTCCGTGACCAACTCCGCCCGTCCAAAGGCGATGGCCGAACGGTATTGCAAAGTGAACGAACCGTCCTTCGGCCCTACGGTCGGCTTACATTGGGTTACGGCCGACAGACATACTTCGGGATGAACAGCTATGGTATCGAGTTTGTCTCCCTCCAAGGCGCAATGGAAGTACCACACTTCACCATCCGCCGATGCCAATGACAAAGGTACACCATAAGCCGTACCGTCGGGACGGGTGAAACTGACGGTGATATACGGAGCCTTGCGCATCACCTCCAAAGCCCACTCCGTAGGCATTTCCCTACTTGCTTTCCTCATTTTATTGTTTCTTCATCACACTATTCACCACCCGGATGGATGACACCAGTTTGTTGGTCGAGGTAAACACATCCACATTCCATACGTGAGAGGAACGTCCTCTGTGGACAATCGTCCCCACAGCACGCACGGTATCCCCTTCGTGAGCCGAAGAGATGTGGTTTCCGCTTACCTGCATTCCTACCACTATCTCGTCCGGTTGGCAAAGCAGCATCGAGCCCAATCCCGCCACCGTCTCTGCCAAAGCCAGTGTAGCACCTCCATGCAGAATGCCAAATGGCTGACGGGTACGATGGTCTACCGGCATTGTAGCCTCCACACGGTCGTCCGACACGTAGGTATATTGGATGCCTAAATTTCCCATCAGCGCATGGCTGGCCTGCGCGTTCAGGACATCAAGCGGAATTTTAGTTGCGTGGATTTCGGAGAGTATCAGTTTCTCTACAGCCAATGCCACGCCATCTTCTTCATTGGAAGCTGTCGTATAATCGGCACACGCCTTAACGGAATCCACCGAGTTGCCCATCGCAATGCCCATACCGGCCAACTGAATCATAGCCACATCGCACACACCGTCACCGAAAGCAATCACTTCCTCGCGCTTCATACCCAAATATTCCAAGAGCACACCCAACGTATTGGCCTTGTCGATGCCACAGGGCACTACTTCCAAGAAATAATCTTCGGAACGGAACACGTCGAGCACACCGTCCAGACGTCTCTTCCAATGTTGTTCCAATCCCGTCAACGCTTCTTCGTCATCGCTGACCAACATACATTTGCAGGGCGCAAAGTCTATGGCGGTAGAGAACTCTTCTTCCGGAATGATTCTCAGCCCGTTGAGTTCCGCTTCCGCTTTCACGTGTACATTGTCCGGATCGTTAGTGAGCAAGGTATCGTCATGATAGGTAAAAATGGCAAAACCGTTCTTATTGGCTTTTTTCTCCAAATAAGGGAGCATCTCCGGATTGATTCTGCGCTCAAACAAGACTTCACCATTATGGGCGTTGATAATCTGACAACCGTTGTACGACAGGATGAAGCCACCGTACAATCCCAACTCGAGCGACTTAGCCAACGGCAACAAACCATACGTCGGTCTGCCGGATGCCAACACAATGCGCACTCCCGTTTGCTGCACTTTCAGCAATGCAGACAAGGTGCGTTTACTGATTTCTTTTTCATTGTTAAGAAGAGTTCCGTCTACATCGAGAACCAATAACTTGTATTTCATAGCAGCATCATTTTGATTGTAATTTCTCAAAGATAACTCTAATCTTTGGATTATTGCCATTTACGTACTTAAAAAATGTAAATAGGAATTTTACGGTACGCTTTTATAACGAAACCCGCACACAACCTTCTTCCAGCAGCTTGTAAGGTATTTGCAACTTGCGGCAATCCGCCAAGATACGATCCTTATAGAACGGGGATAACGAACTGTCTATAATCACCTCACGGATAGTGAACAAGCCTGACAATTCGGACAGATTGCCTTTATAGCCTTTGGATATATAGGCATAATCAATAAGCAGAGGGGCATCTGCCACCCGATGCCTCCATCGGTCATCGTTCAACAGGCAAACGCGTACGCCTTGAAAAAGAAGAATCTTATCTTGAAAAGTGATGCCGGCGTCCTCATAATCGTTCGTTACAACTTGTGGCACTTCCAACCGCAACCGACTCCAATGGGTATCCAACGAACGGAACAACCACGACGTATCCGGCAGGCTGTCCGCACAAGCCAACCACGAACGCGCACCATCCGTAAGGCAATGAACAGCCGGACAGCCCCGAACATTGTAAAATGCCAACCCTGGCTTGGGAGTATTTTTCCAAACGCACCATCCGTGATAGGAAAACAGCAACAGAACCGAAATCAAAGCCAAGCGCATACTCTGCGCTGTACGAAACCGCAAAGCCCGATAGGCCAACAGCATGGCCGCATAGAACAAGCCGACCATCCCTATGTCAATCCACCAATGATCCACCGAGGCATAAGGCCATTGTTCAATGCAACGCAAACCGTCGTTCTGCAGCTGGATAAGTTTCTCCGTAACCCAAGCCACCGGCTGTAGCAACACCGGGAAAGGGAGAAGCAGCAACAGCAAGACTCCGGCATACATCACCAACGAAGCCAATGGAATGACCCAAAGGTTGGTCACAAGAAAATGAGTGGAAAAGCGTCCGAAATAAAGGAGTACCAGAGGAGCCGTACCGATTTGCGCCGCAACCGACACACTCATCAATCCCCACAACTTCCGGACAAACGGATGGGAAACCGGACACAAGCCATAGAGTTTGTCATAAAAAATCATAATGGAAGCAACTGCCGTGAAAGATAACTGAAAACCAACATCGAACAACCAGCAAGGATTGTAAAGCAACATACAGAAAGCCGTTATGACCAACGTATTGGCGGAAAGGGGCTTTTCGCTTTGCAGGCATGACAATGCCAATATGGAGAACATCACGACCGAACGTACTACCGAAGGAGACAACCCCGTAAGGAATGCGAATCCCCATAAAAGCAGGACGATAACGAAAAGCAGAATGGGCTTTAAAAAGCGGAAGCGTCTCCACAACGGACTGAACAGGAACCAAAACAACGCGTACAAAAAGCCGATATGCATGCCGGAAAGCGCCAATACGTGACTGGCTCCCGTCACCGAATAAGTCTCAACGATGTCCTCGCTCAAATCGTCCTTATCCCCCACCGTCAAGGCGGAAAGGACGGCCAACTCTTCTCCCCGGAAGTTCAAGTTCCGATAGGTATTTACAATGCTTTCCCGTTGGTCCAATGCCCGCTGACTCCATGAGCGTTCTACCCGATGAGAGATTCTTTCCCAATGTCCCGCCGCCACATACCCTGTCCCACAGACACCCCGATGACGAAGGTAACGGGCGTAATCAAATTCATCGGGATTCCGGTTGTTGCGGGGAGGCATCAAGCGCGTATGCACCCACAACACATCGCCTCGCCTTAATGTCCGGGAAGCGGAGTCTTTGGGGAAATAAAGCAAAAACAGCTTCTCCCGTCCCATACGCTCCATCGTGGAATCGTTCGCCCAAACTTCCTCCACAACGGAACGGCAAAGAATGCTTCGCGCCTTTTCCTCGGGATGGTCGTCGACAGTTATCCGGTAGACTGCCTCATCGGGCTGAAACGGGAAATCCGATGCCGCAAGTTTCCATCCCATCAGCGTATAACCCAAGACGGCACAAGCCAAAAGCAGACAAGAACTGAACGCCCAACGCCAATTGCGATAAAAACAGAGCAACAAGAAAGAAAGTAGCAGCACGCCCCCGACGGCAAACACCATCATCGGCACGACATACGGGCAAACGTCCGCGCACACTATTCCTATCCCCAACATAATCAAGAGCCGGAGAAAAGGATATCGCTGTAATACCTGACGGAACAAACGACTTTTCCTGATTATAACGACTTCAACGCATGAATCATCTCTTCCGGAACCGGAGCCGAGAATACGAAATTACCCGCCACCAATATGTCCGCACCGACAGCCACCAAACGTTTTCCGGTATCCAAGTTGACGCCGCCGTCAACTTCGATCAGCGCATCCGAGTGAGTAAGCTGGATCAGTTCGCGCAACTCGCGCACTTTATCCACAGAATGTTCAATGAACTTCTGCCCGCCAAAACCTGGATTCACACTCATCACCAACACCATATAAACATCCGGTAAAATATCCTTCAGCAGCGACACCGGAGTACCCGGATTGATAGTAACCGCCGGTTTCATACCCGCCTCACGAATTTGCTGCACCACACGATGTATATGTGTGCACGCCTCGTAATGCACGTTCATAATCTCTGCTCCGACAGCTTTCACTTCCGGAATGAATTTTTCCGGGTTCACAATCATCAGATGGACATCCAAAGGCTTGCGAGCCAAACGCGCCACATATTTCAACACCGGAAAACCGAACGAAATGTTCGGCACAAACACACCATCCATAATGTCCAAGTGCAGCCAATCAGCTTCGCTTCGGTTTATCATCTCAATATCTTTTCCCAAATTGCCAAAATCGGCAGACAGTAAAGAAGGGGCGACAAGAGGTTTCATAAGTGTTATATATATATAATGTTGGTAAATAACTAAGTAACTAATCAAAATTATCTTATAGCACACAGATGACACAGATGAGACTGATTTACACAGATTATTTTTTTAATAATATCTGTGGTCACCTGTTAAATCAGTGTTATCTATGTGCCATAGTATAAGTTAATTCTGTACACTTACTTAATCATATTTAATTTATACTATATCAGGAATTAACTACTGTACGCGGAAATCATCGTTCATCCGGAAGCCGCGCAACAATTCATCAACTTTCAACCGTTTCTTACCGGGCAGTTGCAAGGAACGTATCCCTACCCAACCATCCTTTGCGGCCACATGCAGATAGCTTTTCCCGTCTGTACGAATAGTGCCGGGCGTCCGGTCGTGGGATTGAGGAATTTTTTCCGTCTCGAATATCTTCAGGACAACCGTCGTACCATCCGGCTGTTTCAGTTCTGTCCACGCTGCCGGATAAGGAGCAAGGCCACGCACAAAGTCATAAATGCGCTTCACCGGTTGGTGCCAGTCTATGCGGCAAGTTTCTTTAAAAATCTTAGGAGCCGGACGCAGCTCGATTTCTCCTGCCATCTTTTCCTGCGGAATCGTCTTAACCGTCCCGTTCAGAATTGCATCCACGGTTTCTGTCACCAACTGTCCCCCTAACAGCATCAGTTTATCGTGTACCGTTCCTGCATCGTCCGTATCGGCAATGGGGATACGCACCTGCTGGATAACCTCACCCGTATCAATCTCATGCTTCAGAAAGAACGTCGTAATGCCCGTTTCCGTATCTCCGTTGATGACCGCCCAGTTGATGGGAGCCGCCCCGCGATATTGCGGCAACAACGAAGCATGCAGGTTGAAAGTTCCCAACCGCGGCATGTTCCACACCACTTCGGGCAACATCCGGAAAGCTACCACTATCTGTAAGTCGGCCTTCCAGGTGCGCAAAGCCTCCAAGAACGTCTCATCCTTGAGTTTCTCCGGTTGCAACAAAGGCAGGTTATGCTCCAAGGCATATTGTTTCACGGGCGAAAACTGCAACTTATGTCCCCGTCCGGCAGGCTTGTCGGGCATCGTGATGACACCCACCACATGGTAACCACCTTCCACCAACCGGCGCAACGACTCCACCGCAAACTCCGGTGTGCCCATATATACTATGCGTAATGCTTCTTTCTCCATTTCTATTTTTCTTATCTGACTCCAAATTGTCCAACTTCTATCACATCATCATAGCAATCTGTCTCTCTACAGCGGATTTAATGAATGCATTGATAGACATTCCAGCCTGTTTCGCAAGTACAGCTATACGGCTATGAATTTCCGGTGAAAGCCGAATGTTGAGGGATCCCGAATAGCTTTTATGCGGTTCGACACCTTCTTCCTCACAATACTCCAAATAATCGTCTACCGCTTCATGAAACGCTTCAGTCAGTTCTTTCACGCTTTCCCCTTCAAAATTCACCAACCCGTTAATGCCTTCTATCTTTCCAAAAAACACGTTGTCTTTTTCACTGAAAGATACCGAACCAATATACCCTTTATAAGTCAAAGTATTCATATGCTATCATTTTATAAATCCCATTTCTTTCAAATCATCCGAAACCTGCTTCATGGCATATCCTTTGATAATATTACCAGGATGCGGCTTATGTAACATAATAGGGCGTTTGTCACCATTCCGATAAATAATCCTTGATCCCGATGTTTTCCCTTTATTAGACTTCTCATAACCAAATATGGCAAGAAGTCTTTCCATTTCATCAAAAGTGAAATCATTGGGCATTTTTTTGAAACGTTCTATCAGTTTTTCTTTTGTTCCCATCTTAAATGTTTCTGCAAATGTAACCATTATATAAGTACAACGCAAGGTTTTGAAAAATAAAATCTGATGAGTGTCCGCAATCCACCATTCGAGGACGAGGAATCCCATATAAACAACGCCAATTGCATAAAGTTTCGGAAAGCGCTGTCAGTATAAGACACTTCACGTCCTTGCAACCCGTTAATTCTGAACGAAATACAGTGAAAGATACATCCTTCACGGAAGTTTCACGCAGCTTATCAGGCTGTGTGTGTTGTCTGATTTTTCAGCCGCAGATGACGCGGATGACGCAAATTTAATATATGAATGTCCGCATTCGGCCAAATATACTTGCAGTAAAAAGACAGTAGTACTTACTTAGCCAATGAAGTATATATCCGTGAGCTAATACAGTATATATTAAATCGCTTATGCAGTATATATTCTTTTTCGGAGGATATATACTGGCTGAATGCGGACATTCATATTTAATATTTTTAGATAAACGGTATCTGTTATGTCGAACTTGTCGAGGGGTGACAGGGCGAAGCCCCTTTAAGAATCCGTGTTATCCGTGTCATCTGCGGCTGAATAATACACACACATAAATTCACAAAACGCTTACTTTTACTACGCCTTCTTCTCCTTGATGTCACAACTCGCCTCCACAACGTTCATCACGTAGTCGCCCAGCTTCTCGCACTCGGCAATGATGTCCATATAGTAGACACCCATCTGATAGCTGTAGTCTTTGTTGTTGACATCGATGATATTCTGATTCTTCAGTTGGTTGCGGAAATTGTTTATCTCGTTCTCCAAGTTATAAGACTTATTGACATCCGTAACCGGATGCTCGGTGTGCTCTATGACGGTTATCATTTGCGCCAACGCTTCGTCATCGAGCGTCATCATACTATGGATGTGCTCGTATTGCTGCTCAGTAAAATCCTCATTGGACTGCCGCTTGCGGTTGATGGTACGTGCCAAGTGGTAGGAACTGTCGCCTATACTCTCTATCTCCGTAACCTCGCGCAGCATGCCCCTTATCTGCAACTTACTCTCCGAACTGAGTCTTCCCTCGGACACTTGGTTCAAG
>CALUIQ010000236.1 GCA_944320735.1 uncultured Bacteroides sp.
ATTGCTTATCAACCGCAAATTATCAATGTATCTGTCTTGGTCAATATCCACATCCGAGAAGGTAGCGAACAGGCCAATTTCGTCTTCCTTGTCGAATGAATTTCCGGACACTTTGGTAGAAGTCGAGCTTATTTCCTTGACTGTAAAAGTCATGGGAATATTGCCCGGCTGAGCGTCCTCTCCTATTATGTTGTTGACGCAAGCCGATAATAGCAAACATAATAAGCCGATGCTCGTAAGACTGTATTTATTCATAAACGCGCTATTTTGTATTTCTGCCTTTTATTTCTTGATACAACGGATGGATAGGGCTTTGTAATAATCGGTATTGGTCTCGCTATCAGAGAATTTGGATCCCGAGAGAGTATATTCGTTCAGTTCCCCTCTAAAAAAGATGGCATTTTTCGAAATGGATGTACCAGTCTCATCCATACACCAATAACTATTTACTTGCCCCGCATAAAGAAGTTTGCCTCCACCCCATGCTCCCAAGGAACGGATGCTGAGTCCCGTCAAGTTCGTTACAGGAGCGGCTTCCTTTTCTTCTTCCCCCTCTTTAGGAGGAACCGGAGCCCAATCACCTGTTTTTATTATGGAGACGTCTCCATCGATATAATCGTTCAACGCTTCCCAATCCGCCAATGTTGGAATTTTCCATCCCTTGGGAGCCAACTCGCCGGCCAATACTGCTTCACCGTTATAGAAATAAATGTCTGTATCTGTATCAGCCGGATGGAAATAGCCGGGGCCCTCTCCGAGTTCGATTTTAGAAGTCAAAGCCGTACCATCTTGATAATAGATTGTACGCAAATCTTCTTGCATCCAATATTGCTTGCCGACCTTTACGACCGGATATTCTATGACCTCTTTCCCGCGAATGTCGCGCAGAAGGTAACTGATAATGTCCACATCGACGGCATTGAGTGATTCGTTCGCAAGGAAAGAACCGTCTTCTCCCACGTAGAATTTAGAAACCATCTGTTGATTCCCATTCTCATAGGAGAATCCATTTCCATCCGTTTCCCAACAAAGTTTTCCTCCACAAATGGCATCTTCCACATCCAACAGGCGCAGGACGGTACCATTCTTCAAGTCCGCTTTTCCCGTTTGGCTGATGATGGGATAATGTACGATGGCTCTGGAAGTCAGCGCATCAGAAATGAGATATTCTTTGCAAATCTCTGCAATGGCTCTGCCTTGGTAGTAGATTTGATAGATATTGGAAGAAGCAAAAGATAGAGAAGAAGTATAGATGACACTGTGATTTTGTTCATTGCTGTTTCCTCCAATCTCGGCGTCTGTCCAATCTGTAATGCTTCCGGCTATTCCCGTGAGTTGCTCGTTTTCTTCTTTCTGAAATTCAATGGTTATTTCGCATTGTTCAGCCTCTTGCAGTTCCACATCGGGCATCAGGTAAACATAAATTCTTCCCCTCCACTCAATAATAATGGACTGCTCTTGCGAATGCAGTGCTTGCGGAATGTAAATAAGTTCTTTGCCTACGAGCTTGTTTTCCTCCACGGTCCATGTGCCATAGGGTATAATGTCGCTTGGCGTTTGCAGGTCGCTGAGGGTTCCGTCTGTCAGGTTGCAATTGGCCTCCGTCTTGATGCCGGTCACTACAATTCGTGGCTGGTCTTCCGCTAAGGCAGTAAGGTCTTCTTCTGCTTCGGGCACCAAGGCTATTTTCAGTTTTGAGAATTTATGTGCAAAATTCAGCTGGACAGCTTCTGAACTGCTATTTACTCCATTCTTTTGCGTCCATAAGAAGTCACTCTTTGAGAAATTTTCCGAAGTACTTTGGTCCGCTTGGATGGATACCGGGAGTATGGAACTCTCAGCAGGCAACCCATTGGTCTGGTAAGGATGATAAGCGGTAAAATTAAGGGAAGCGTCACCTTCGGGATAATAGACAATTTGTGCTGGAGAAAAATTCTTTCCGTCAGTCGTTGTCAACAATAAGTTGTCAATATATCGTTGGTCATTCAACGTAGCCGGCGGTAGCGTGGCGAAGAGCCCTATTTGGTCTTGTGGCTCAAACGAGGTAGCAGTCGTTCTGCTCACCGGATGTTCCGTCAACGTATTCATACTGACAGAGAAATAGATAGGAATGTCGCTCTGTACTACGGTATACTCAGCCTGTTCAGTGCAGGCCGTCACCGCCAATAAGCCATACCACATCAGACAAGATGCGAGTATGGCAGAAATTGTTTGTTTAGTTGTTTTCATAATGCTTTTAATTTGGGCGGCAAAAGTAGAGAAAAAAATATTTTGCACAAAGGATTTTCTTCATTTTATGAAAAACTTTCCCGCTCTAATGTCCCGCAAGCCATAGTCTTGTTTGTAAAGAGGGCGTGTCAAGACAGGAGAAAGACACGCCCTCTTCGCAAAAGAAAATATGAAACGCAGAAGTTTACTTCGCGATAATCAGGTAATAGTTCTTCTTGCCGCGCTGAACGAGCAAATATTTGTCATCCAGCAAATCATCGGTCGTGATAACACGGTCGAAGGCCGTAAGTTTTTCTTTGTTCAGCGATACGCCGCCGCCTTGCACCAGCTTGCGCATCTCGCCTTTCGAGGGGAACACGGCTGCTTGCTCTACCAGCAAATCGACGGCTTTGACGCCTGCACCCAAGGCATCGCGTGATACCTCAAACTGGGGTACGCCTTCGAATACGGAGAGCAACGTGGCTTCGTCCAACTTCTTCAAGGCTTCGGACGTGCCCCCGCCAAAGAGGATGTTGGATGCTTCTACGGCTGCATTATAGTCTTCTTCGGAGTGTACCATAATGGTCACTTCCTTGGCCAAGCGTTTTTGCAGCGCGCGCAAGTGCGGGGCGGCCTCGTGCTCGGCTGTCAGGGCTTCTACTTCTTCCTTGCTCAGGGCGGTGAATATCTTGATGTAGCGTTTGGCGTCCTCGTCGCTCACGTTGAGCCAGAACTGGTAGAACTTGTAAGGAGAAGTATAGCGCGGGTCGAGCCAGATATTGCCGCTCTCGGTCTTTCCGAATTTACCTCCGTCGGCTTTGGTGATGAGCGGGCAAGTCAAGGCATATACCTCACCCCCGTTAGTGCGGCGAATCAGTTCGGCACCGGTCGTGATGTTGCCCCACTGGTCGCTGCCACCCATTTGCAGCTTGCACCCCTTGGTCTCGTACAGGTGGAGGAAGTCGTAACCTTGCAGCAGTTGGTAGGTGAACTCTGTGAAAGAAAGTCCATCACGCGCCTCACCGTTCAACCGTTTCTTGACGCTGTCCTTTGCCATCATGTAGTTTACCGTGATATGCTTGCCTACCTCGCGGGCGAAGTCAAGGAAACTATAGTCTTTCATCCAATCGTAGTTGTTCACCAGTTCCGCATGGTTGGGAGCGTCCGAATCAAAGTCCAGGAACTTGCTCAGTTGTTTCTTCATACCCTCCATATTGTGGCGCAATGTTTCCTCCGTCAGCAGGTTGCGCTCGGCCGACTTGCCGGAAGGGTCGCCAATCATACCCGTGGCACCTCCGATAAGCGCCAGCGGTTTGTGTCCGCAACGTTGGAAATGGCGCAGAATCATTACACTGCACAGGTGTCCGATGTGTAATGAGTCGGCCGTGGGGTCAAACCCGATGTAAGCAGTCACTTGTTCCTTAGCCAGCAACTCTTCGGTGCCGGGCATCATGTCGTGGAGCATGCCACGCCATCTTAATTCTTCTACAAAATTCATCGAATGATTGTTCGTTTAATGATTTAAGTGTTACTTTTCCGCAAAAGTACGACCTTTCTTTGAAGATACAAAACTTAACGGCTAAAAAAGGCTTGACGAATGTTTTGTAAGACAGATTCCTTGAGGAAGTTAGAGGATATGTTGCGCACACGAGCCGCGCGTTCGTAGAGGTTGTGGATGGTTGCCGGACTTTCGTCCGTCTCTATGAACAAGTTGCCGATGGGTACTTGCCTTAAGGTTTCCTCGTTGTATTTCTCTCCAAAAGAGAGGTAGAAGCCGTGGCGCAGGTAGCTTTCGGCTTGGGTGGTTTTCCCTCGGAAGCCGTGGATAATCCAAGGTACGGAAGGTTTCAGTTCCTTTCGCAAGGCCAATAGTTCGTCTGCGGCTTTCACTACGTGGATGATGAGCGGCTTGCTGATGGCGTTTGCCAGTATGGCTTGATAGCGGAACACTTCCATTTGAAGGGTGAGTGGGGTCGGTATCAGTTTGTCAAGCCCCGCTTCGCCAATGGCCAGTATCTGCGGATGGCGTAAAAGTTCTTCGAAGGAGGAACGGAAGGCTTCAGTGTCCCACGCATAGCGATGTAAATGCCAAGGGTGAATGCCCGCCGAATACCAACCTTCGGACTGAGGATGGAAAGCGTCCGGCAGACAGCTCTCTATGGCTTGTCCCCTTATGGCTGGGGAACGGTGTGTATGGATGTCAATGGGGTAGGTCATATAAGTAATGAATCTTTAAGGCACCGGGTCGTAACCTGAACCTCCCCAAGGGTGGCAGCGAAGGATGCGGCGGATGGCTAAGTAGAGTCCTTTGAGGGGACCGTATTTCTTTAATGCCTCGACGGCATATTGCGAACAGGTAGGCGTGAACCGGCAAGAAGGTCCCAACATCGGAGAGATGCACTTCTGGTAAAAATAGATAGGAAGCAACAGCAGATATGTCAGACCTCGTTTTATCATTCTTTGTCCGTTACTTTTTCGGAAATACGCGCCAAGGCTATCTTCATTTTAGATTCGATGACAGACGAGTCTATCAACTCATCGGCCAAGTAGATGAAAGCGATTGCCAGACGGCAGTGGGCCGTGGACAAGGTGTCGAGCAGGGGTTGTTTGTTCAGCCGGTAGGCTTCGCGGATTTGGCGTTTTACCCGGTTGCGTTTTACCGCCCGTTTGAAACGGCGTTTGGATACGCTCACCAAGATAGAAGCCTGTGAGTCCAGTTCCTCTACCGGTAGCCAGACTACCCGCAAAGGAAAAATAGAGAAGGAACGCGAGCCTCCCGCGAAAACCTTCTCTATTATTTTCTTTTTATTCAGCCTTTCGGGCTTACATAAATTTCTCACTTACGCTTCTACTTCGTTATTTTCCTTGATAAACATATCGAGCGCCGCTGTCATGGAAGGAGCCTTTACGGTAGGAGCTTCCAAGTCGAGACGCAAGCCGGCGTCACGTACTGCCTGGGCTGTCGTCGAGCCAAAAGTTCCAATTTTGATTTCCTTCTGTTCGAAGTTCGGGAAGTTCTTCTGCAACGAAGATACTCCGGCCGGACTGAAAAATACCAGCATGTCGTAATCGAACGGTTCGCCCGGTTGGAAGTCGTTGCTTACCGTACGGTACATAACGGCCTCGGTATGCTGTATTTTATATTTGTCCAAGGCGTTCTTGATTTCGTCCGTGTGTACGTCCGACATAGGGATTAAATATTTTTCGGTCTTGTGCTTCTGGATAGAAGGCAACAAGTCATCGAACTTGCCGGTTTGGCCGAAGAATATCTTCCGTTTACGATATTGTACATACTTCTGGATGTACAGTGCGATGGATTCCGTTACGCAGAAATACTTCATTGTTTCGGGTATCGTCACACGTAACTCCGTACACAAGTGGAAAAAATGGTCGATGGCATGGCGCGATGTAAAGATGACGGCTGTATGGTCCAAGATAGAAACCTTTTGCTGTCTGAACTCTTTGGCAGACACACTCTCCACTTTAATAAACGGGCGAAAATCTATTTTCACACCGTACTTTGCTGCGATATCGTAATACGGAGACTTCTCTGATGCCGGCTTCGGCTGCGATACGAGCACTTTCTTAATTTTCACGTCCTAAAATTTTATTATCAGATAATCGTTTAGTTGTGTCATACCCTTGTAAAACATAACACAGGGTATGATTTCAAGGGCACAAAAGTACAAAATTAAAAGCAAACAACCGAATAAATTGTAACAAAAAAGTTTTATCCACTTATAAAGCATCAATATTTTAACCAAACCGAACAAAAAAAGCCCGATTATAACAGATATTTGCAGGGTGAAATTGAGATAGATAATTAAGAGTAGAAACGGGAAAATCAGAAATCCGGCATAATATAGTATGGTCGCGTAGGATTCCGCCCAAAAAGAGAAAGTCGATTTGTCAAGAAATGTCCATCCTAACAAGGCGTATATTACCCATTTCAGACAGACATAGGCGATGCAGCCAACCACACAGAGACCGAGTAAACTAAAGGTGTCCGTCTGCCCGGCCAACCCCGGACGGGCACTGAAACAGACAAAGAGGTAAAGCCCTGTCAGGACGCAGGTTTGCAGGATAAGAAGAAGCAGGTAGCGTATGTCCGACCCGGCGGAGGTTCCGAAAATGCTGGCACGGTCGCGATGCAACAGGAAGCAGCTTCCTAATTGTGTCAAGAAGTTGTAGCTGTGGGCCAGCACATAGGCTGACAGGAAGAAACAACCCAACAGCACCAAGGCGATGCCGTCATCGCGTCCGGGGGAATAGGGTAGGGGGATTGCTCCTATTTGGCTTGCACATGCGGCCAGGACACTATGCGCTACGTTTATCATATTTCTGCGAATTTGCGTACTGCCACGTCCCAAGTGGGGGTGGTCTGTACCAGTTTTATGGCTTCTGCCGGTGTACGTGCCGTACGCCACAATTCCAAGTGCCGGTGTCCCATAAAATGCTCCTCCACCGCTTGGCGGAAGAAGGTGAATAGGGAGTCGTAGTAGCCGTTGGTATTCAGGATGACAATGGGGTTCAGGTAAAGCCCCAGTTGTTTCCACGTGATGATTTCCATCAGTTCCTCCAACGTGCCGCATCCGCCGGGAAGTGCGATGACCGCATCGCTCAAGCGGGCCATCGTCTCTTTCCGTCGGTGCATGTCTTCCACCTCGATTAATTCAGTCAACCCCTTGTGGTGCCAGCCTTGTTGTACCATAAAGTGTGGGATGACTCCTGTCACCTTTCCTCCTGCAGCCAGTGCGGCATCGGATAGGGCGCACATCAGGCCACGGTTGCCGGCACCGTTTATCACACGGATGCCGGCATGGCCCAATAGAGTTCCCAGTTCGCGGGCGGCTTCCACATAGATGGTGTCAATCTTAGTGCTTGACGCGCAATATACGCAAACGGAATTTATCTTGCTCATCTCTTGTTCTCGATTAGTTGCGGGCAAAGGTAGCTATTTCTTTTCATAATCCGAAGGCGGCCTTCACCTTATCCACATAATCCAGCTTCTCCCAGGTGAAAAGTTCCACTTCGATGTCCTTGTTGCCCTCGTAACGGCTGCGGAAGTGCTTGGTCACCACTTGCGGTTCACGTCCCATATGGCCGTAGGCGGCAGTCTCTTGGTAGATGGGGTAGCGGAGCTTCAGTCGGTCCTCGATGGCTTTCGGGCGGAGGTCGAACAGCTCGTCAATCTTCCGGGCTATTTCGCCGTCGCTGAGGGCTACGTGGCTCCGGCCGTAGGTGTTGACATAGATGTTGATGGGGCGTGCCACGCCAATGGCGTAACTGATTTGCACCAATATCTCATCGGCCACACCGGCGGCCACCAGGTTCTTCGCGATGTGGCGGGCGGCGTAGGCTGCCGAACGGTCAACTTTCGAGGGGTCTTTGCCGGAGAAAGCACCGCCTCCGTGGGCGCCTTTTCCTCCGTAGGTGTCTACGATAATTTTGCGTCCCGTCAGTCCCGTGTCGCCGTGAGGCCCGCCGATGACAAACTTGCCGGTAGGGTTGACGTGGTATTTGATGTCGTTGTTGAACAACGCCAATACCTTGGGTGAATGGATGGAGGCGATGACGCGTGGCATCAAGGTGTTGATGACATCGTAACGAATGATGGCCAACATCTCTTCATCGGCTTTCAGTTGGGCCGCTTCGCTATTATCAGCCGGCTGGATGAATTCGTCGTGCTGGGTCGATACTACGATGGTGTCGATGCGGACGGGTGTCCCATTGTCATCATATTCGATGGTCACCTGACTCTTGGCGTCAGGACGGAGGTAGGTCATTTGCTTGCCCTCGCGGCGGATGTCGGCCAACACTTGCAGGATGCGGTGCGCCAAGTCGAGCGACAGAGGCATATAATTCTCCGTCTCATTCGTGGCATAGCCAAACATCATACCTTGGTCTCCGGCTCCTTGTTCCATTGGGTCTTCGCGCTCCACGCCCCGGTTGATGTCAGGGCTTTGCTCGTGGATGGCACTCAACGCGCCGCAAGAGTTGCTTTCGAACATATATTCGCCTTTCGTATAACCGATTTTCTTAATGACCTCGCGGGCAATGAGCGGCATGTCTACGTAGGCTTTCGTTTTTACCTCACCGGCCAAGATGACCTGCCCGGTGGTGACAAGCGTTTCGCACGCCACTTTCGACTGAGGGTCGTAAGCCAACAGTTTGTCCAATACTGCGTCCGATATTTGGTCGGCCACTTTGTCGGGGTGTCCTTCCGACACCGATTCAGATGTAAACAAGTATCCCATACTTCTACAATAATTAATAAGATGAATAATTAAGTAAAACGGGGAAATACGGTGAGTAGGGTAGGCCGGCCGCGGTCCGGCGTCTGGTTCAGAAAAGTATGTGTTTTAGCATTTTTTTCTGTGGTTGCAAGCTACTCAAATCTTTCCACATTTTTAATTTCGGGCGCAAAGATAGTTTTTTCCGGTGAATTATGTATCTTTGAGGCCTATTATTAACATTCTATAGACTAAAAATAGAATAGATGTAATGGGCTGTTCTTATATACTTATTGCTTATGGAAAAATATCAAGTAGCCATTATTGGCGGAGGGCCTGCGGGCTATACGGCCGCCGAAGCCGCCGGAAAGGCGGGACTTAGTGTCGTATTGTTTGAGAAAAATAATGTGGGGGGCGTCTGCCTGAACGAGGGATGTATCCCCACCAAGACTTTATTATATTCGGCAAAGACGTTGGACAATGCCCGTCACGCCACGAAATATGCCATTAAGATAGAAGGGAACGCTACGCCTGACTTACCCAAAATCATCGCCCGCAAGCAGAAGGTGGTGCGCAAGCTGGTGCTGGGCGTCAAGGCCAAGCTGACGGCGGCGGGCGTGAAGCTGGTGACGGGAGCGGCCACGATAGAAGACAAGAACCACGTGCGTTGCGGCGAGGAGGTGTACGAGTGCGACAACCTGTTGCTCTGCATCGGCTCGGAGACGTTCATTCCGCCCATTGCAGGCGTGGACATCGTGCCTTACTGGACACACCGTGATGCTTTGGAGTGCAAGGAACAGCCCAAGCACTTGGTCATCATCGGCGGCGGGGTCATCGGTATGGAGTTCGCTTCGTTCTTCAACAGCTTGAGTACGCAGGTGACCGTCATTGAGATGATGGACGAGATATTGGGCGGTATGGACCGGGAGATTTCCGCCTTGCTTCGTGCCGAGTACGCCAAGCGAGGGGTGACGTTCAAGTTGGGTGCCAAAGTAACGGCTTTGCGAAACGTGACGGCAGAGGACGGCACGCCGCAGGTGCAAGTGGCATACGAGGATGCGGAAGGCGAAGGTACGGTAACAGCCGACAAACTGCTGATGAGCGTCGGACGTCGCCCCGTGACAAAGGGCTTCGGCTTGGAGAACCTGAATCTGCAAACCACTGAACGGGGGCGCATCGAAGTGGACGAGCGTATGCGTACTTCTGTCCCCGGTGTCTATGTATGCGGCGACCTGACGGGCTATTTCCTGCTGGCGCATACCGCCGTGCGTGAAGCCGAAGTGGCGGTGAATGACATCTTGGGGCGTGCGGACACGATGAGCTACCGGGCCATCCCCGGCGTGGTGTACACCAATCCGGAGGTGGCGGGCGTAGGCGAGACGGAGGAATCGCTGAAACAGAAAGGCATTGCCTACCGTGCCGTGAAACTCCCTATGGCCTACAGCGGCCGCTTTGTGGCGGAGAACGAAGGTGTGAACGGCTTGTGCAAGTTGCTCTTGGCTGAGGATGATACGGTGCTGGGCGCGCACGTCCTGGGTAATCCCGCATCGGAAATCATCACCCTTGCCGCTATGGCCATCGACTTGAAACTGAAAGCGGAGGAATGGAAACGGGTGGTGTTCCCCCATCCCACGGTAGGAGAGATATTCCGGGAGGCACTGTGATAAATGGGAATTTATTTTTCGAACACAGAGACACGGAGACACAGAGATTAAACTTATAGAAAATCTTTTTTCCTCTGTGTCTCCGTGTCTCTGTGTTCATAAAATTAGCCCGATAAATTATCATTTCACTTTGTATACTACTATGCACGATTTTCAATATAGAAAGCAGGCGCGGTGGGGGATGGTATTTGCCTTTCTCTGTCTTGCCACTGTTGCGAGTGCCTTTGCCGCCAACCCCGACAGCCTGCTGAAAGCTCGTATTGATACTTTGCTGGCGCACGAGATGCCGCGCGGGGCGGAAGCGGGCGTCTGCATCTACGACCTCAGCCAGGGGCGCACGCTCTATGAGCACCGGGCGGACAAACTATCCCGTCCCGCGTCGACTATGAAGCTGATGACCGCCATCACGGCACTGGCTACACCGGGTGCCAACCGTCCTTTCCGCACCACGCTCTGCACGGACGGCACGCAGCAAGGCGATTCGCTGAAAGGCAATCTCTATGCCGTGGGCGATATGGACCCGGAGTTTGACGAGGATGCCATAGAGGAATTGGTGGACGGGCTGAAAGAAAGGGGCGTCCGGGTGGTGGATGGTGACATCGTGGGTGATGTGTCGCTGAAAGACTCGCTTTATTGGGGCGAAGGCTGGTTGTGGGACGATGCGCCCGCCGCCTTTCAGCCCTATATGTCGCCCTTAATGCTGAACAAAGGCGTGCTCCAGATAAGCATCCGTCCCGATGAACCGGGCTTTCCGGCTTTTGTCCGGGGCTATCCGGCTTCTACCTATTATATATTGGACAACCGTACGCATAGTCATTCACGCGGTGAACGGCCTTTGAAGGTCAGCCGCGACTGGATGCACCACAGCAACGTGATAACCTTGACGGGAAACGTCAGCCGCAACGAGGGTAGGGAGATGAGCCTGTTCGACTCCGGCAGTTTCTTTCTCCACGTCCTCACCGAGAAACTGATGAGGGCAGGCATCCGGTGCACGGCCGTGACGGACAGCACCCGTGAGGGCATCCGGGCGGCTTACCGCTTCGGGCAGTTGCCGGACAGTGCGGTGGTGGAGTTGGCGGCCTACGAAACGTCCTTCCAAGCCGTGCTGGACGAGATGCTGAAGGAGAGCGACAACCTCAACGCCGAGGCTGTGCTCTGCCGGACAGGCGTGCAGGCCACGCACAAGAAGAAGGTTTCCGCCGATGACGGGCTGGACGTGATACGCAAGCTCATCCGCAAGGTGGGGCTGAACCCCAAGCGATACAGTCTGGCGGACGGTTGCGGCCTTTCGCACTACGACTATTTGTCGCCCGAACTGCTGGTGGCGATGTTGAAGTACGCCTATGCCCGCACCGACATCTTCGCCCCGCTCTACCGTGCCCTGCCTGTCAGTGGGGTAGATGGTACGTTGAAGTACCGTATGGGCTACGGAACGCCGGGCTTCAAGCGGGTACACGCCAAGACCGGCTCCTACACCGGAGTCAACTGCCTGGCAGGATACCTGCAGACCCAATCCGGCCGCTGGGTAGCCTTTGCCGTTATGGTGCAGAACGCCCTGTCGGGGCGTGCGGCGCGTGCGTTGCAAGATGCCATCTGCTTGGAGGTGATAAAGGACAAATAAAAAAGAAGTTGTGTCATAATTGGAAAATAAAACACAGAGACACAGAGAAAATATATTTGTAAATCAATGAAATAAAATCTCTGTGTCTCTGTGTCTCCGTGTTCTAAGTCATTTCGGCACACCCTTTTTTCCTTATGACGTGTGGCGAAGTGAAGTCCTGCGTTCATACTACTTCTCGCCCAATAACCACTTCTGTCCTTTCTTCGTGTGGCTGATGATACCCAAGATAATAGCACCTACAGCCATTATTCCCATAAATAAAAGTCCTGCGTTCATAATAAATCCTCCTAATCTTTAAAATCAAAAAATGAATTAGCTATCCAACAAAAAGCTAAACCAAGCGCTATGCCCACTAAGAACATTCCAAACAACCCCCACGTAAACTTGTAGTCCGTGAAGAAAATGACCAAACTACCTATAACAAAGGTTGTGAATACTAATTGCGCAAGCGTGAAGAAGAAGTTTGCGTTCTTCTCACGCTTCTTCAGCATCATAGACTTTCTATCCTCTATGCTGATTATTTCAGATGTATTTATCGATTGTCTCTCCTCCATATATAGTAAAGGTTTCGGTTCTGTTTCACTTTAGGTGGAACCGTGCATCAATAGTTACATTTATTAAAAGCCCAAATGCTGCTTTCCCAAACATACACTTTTTAATCGCCTTGATTCTGACTTTACTGTAATTCTGATAAATATTCGTAATTGAAAATATGAACTACACACC
>CALUIQ010000237.1 GCA_944320735.1 uncultured Bacteroides sp.
TTCCCGAACCGTCGGGGACGGCCCAAGAAATAAATCTTTCCACTTCTAACCAATTGGTATATCAATGCCGTCTTGTCTACATATGTATAACCGTCTTCTATGAGCTGGTCAAAACTTTGAATGCCTATCGGATACTTCATCATAAATTCTATTCTTTAGTATTCTCGACAAATCTACGGAGATTAAGGGAAACAAACAAAAAAGGTTTGTCAGAAATAAGTTATGGTTAGTTCTGATGAAGGGCACAGGGATAAATGGAAATTTAACTATGTGTTTTATTTTTCAGCCACAGATGACGCGGATAACACGGATTTTTAAGGGGGCTTCGCCCTGTCACCCCGAGCGTAGTCGAGGGGTCTCACGTAGCGCATACTTAGCATTATGTGAGATGTCTCGACAAGCTCGATATGACAGGTACTGTTCATCTAAAAATGAAAAAATCTGCGGCATCCGCGTCATCTGCGGCTGAAAAATCAGACAACACTCAGCCCGATAAAATATCATTTATCTGTAAATCCAGTTCAGCACCCAGTTGAGCCACTTCCAGCGAAAGCGGAACCAGCGTCGGGTGCTGATTTGTTTTCCGCCAAAGCGGAGAACGAACTCACGGTAACTGTGCTTCTGAAAGGGCAGTCCTACATCGATGAACTCCAAATGACGGTATCCGCGCTCCTTGGCATCCGCGAGTGCTTTCCATACGGCCAATACTCCGGGATAGAGTAGGGCGTGTGTCTTGCGCATGCCACCGGAGAACCACAGGTAGGCATTGTCACCGGAATAGACACAAGCACTTCCGCCGATGATTTTATGTTTGTGCAACACGATGAAAATCCGGTTTCGCTGTTCGTCGTTGTTGATGGAGTGCTTTATGAGTTGATGGAAGAATTCGCGACTGGGGAAGTGGCGTCGTATTTTCCAAGAATAAATATGGTGGAGCATATGGGCAAACCGTTCCACTTCTTCCGCATTGCGCGCCTCGCGTACTTCGGCTCCGTTTTTCAATCCTTTCTTGACTTGTCGGATGCGGGAAGGGCTGAAGCGGTCTTCGGCATGGGCTACGTTGTGCAAGGAGTTGCGCACGCGCATCCAGCTGATGGGGAAATAGCGGTTGACCCGGAAGCAGCGGTAGCCGAAGCGAGCGTCGGGCAAGTTGCGAAACTCTATGAGGAACGCTTTGCGCAGGGCTTCGTCTGTCAGGCGTTGCAGCATATCGCTGAAGATGGCTTCACGGTCTATGCCTTCGGCGAAATATTCGCCCGTGCCAAAGACTTCGCACCGCTTGATAAGAGCGGGCGGAAACAGACGGACGCTGCTTCGGATGGTGGCTAATAATTTGGCTACAGGTTTTCCTTCCAGACTGGCAACGATGAGGATGGGGGCATATCCGGGCGTGGCCTCGTAGATATGGAACAAGGCGGTGGAGTGAAACGTGTCATTCCCCGGCAAGGGTGGAATGTCGCTTCCGGCACGATATGTCGTGAGTTTCAAAGGCATCTGCTGCAAATTTAGAAAAATATCTTGTATATTTGCACACGTTTGTTTAAGATTTAGTTATGGAAAGCTTTAGCGAATTGATAAAGAAGCGGCGCAGTATGCGCAAGTTTACAACAGAAGAGCTGACGCAGGATGAAGTGGTGACCTTGATGAAGGCCGCCTTGATGGCTCCTACCTCGAAACGCAGTAACTCGTGGCAGTTTGTGGTAGTGGATGACAAGGAAACTTTGAAGCGGTTGTCTATGTGCAAGGCTCAGGCAGCCCAATTTATAGCCGATGCCGCTCTGGCCGTAGTAGTGATGGCCGATCCGTTGGCCAGTGATGTATGGATAGAAGACGCTTCTGTCGCTTCGATCTACTTGCAACTTCAGGCCGAGGACTTGGGGTTGGGCAGCTGCTGGGTGCAGGTGCGCGAGCGTATGGCTCTTTCGGGCATTCCCGCCGCCGACTATGTGCGTGAGGTGTTGGACATCCCCTTGCAGCTCCAGGTGCTCAGCATCATAGCCATCGGCCACAAAGGGATGGAACGCAAGCCTTTTAACGAAGAACATCTGCAATGGGAGAAAATCCATCTGAACAAGTACGGAGGGAACAGCGATGAGCGCGGCGAGAGCGAACAATAATAGCGATACATATAAAGCCACGGGAGTGACGCTGATTGTATTCGGTGTGCTCTACCTGATAGACAAGCTGATTCATTTCGCTTCCATAGGTCTACCGTGGGTGATGAATAAAGACAATTTTCTGCTTTATACAGCGGTGATTTTCCTCTTGTTCAAGCACGACAAGTCTGTAGGACTGGTGTTGGCCGGCCTTTGGCTGGTGTTGAATTTTGGCTTGATAACGGCTTTGCTGGGCACTATGTCGGCCTATCTCTTGCCTGTGGCTTTGTTGCTCATAGGCATTATCTTGTATTTTATAGCGACGAGGTGATATTTATGAAAAGAAGTATAGAAGATACATCGATTGTATTTATAGGTGCGGGAAACTTGGCCACCAACTTGGCCGTCGCACTCTATAAGAAAGGTTTTCGGGTCGTACAGATATACAGCCGTACGGAAGAGTCGGCCGGAAAGTTGGCTCAAGCGGTGGAAGCTTCATATACCACCGATTTGGACGAAGTGGTGACAGACGCCCAACTCTATGTGGTGTCGCTCAAGGATGATGCTTTCTTGGAGTTGCTTCCTCGGATGGTGGAAAGAAGGGAAAACGGCTTGTGGGTGCATACCGCAGGCAGCATCCCCTTAAATGTTTGGCAAGGGCATGCCGAACGCTTCGGCGTGTTCTATCCGATGCAGACTTTTACCAAGGCACGTCTGGTGGATTTTCGCGAGATACCCGTTTTTGTGGAAAGCAATTCGGAGGCCGATACCCAATTCTTGAAAGACATTGCCGCCGCATTGTCCGGCCGTGTCTACGAGTGTACTTCCGAAGAACGGCAAAGTCTTCATCTGGCGGCCGTATTTGCTTGCAACTTTACCAATCATATGTATGCTTTGGCTTCCCGCCTGTTGGCTAAGTACAATTTGCCTTTCGAGGTTATGTTGCCCTTGATTGACGAAACGGCTCGCAAGGTACATACTATGAATCCGCAAATGGCTCAGACGGGTCCGGCCGTGCGTTACGACCGGCAGGTGATAGACAAACACCTGGCTATGTTGGCCGATGAACCTGAGATGCAGCAGATATACCGTTTGTTGAGTGAGAGCATACATAAATTTGGCTGAACTGTTGTTATATATAAATGAGTACCATAAATTATGATTTGAAGAAAATACGCGCCCTGCTTTTTGATGTGGATGGTGTGCTGAGTGCCAATGTCATCCCTATGAATCCGGAGGGTGAGCCGATGCGAACCGTCAACATCAAGGACGGTTATTCCTTGCACCTAGCGGCAAAGATGGGAATGAAGTTGGGCATCATTACCGGCGGCAAGACCGAGGCCGTGCGCAAACGCTTTCTAGCTTTGGGGCTGAAGGATGAGGACATCTATTTAGGCTCCTCAGTCAAGATTTATGATTACTGTGATTTTCGTGATCGTCACGGGCTGAAGGATGAAGAGATACTCTACGTGGGCGATGACATACCGGATTTGGAAGTGATGCGTGCGTGTGGGCTTCCTTGTTGTCCCCGTGACGCGGCTCCCGAGGTTAAAGCCGCGGCACGCTATATCTCGTATGCCAATGGAGGATATGGTGTAGGACGTGACGTGGTGGAACAAGTGCTGAAGGTCCATGGCTTATGGCTGGCAGACGAGCAGGCTTTCGGGTGGTGAATGATAATTTATCGGGCTGAAAAATGAACACACACATAAATTCCTATATAATAATAGAATAAAAGATGTTGGATAATTTAAAGAAATACAGAATTATATTGGCAAGTAATTCACCGCGTCGTAAGGAGTTGCTTGCGGGGTTGGGCGTTGACTACGAAGTACGTACATTGCCCGATGTGGATGAGTCCTATCCCGATACTTTGCAAGGTGGGGATATACCTCTTTATATAGCGCGTGAGAAAGCGGCCGCTTACCGCGAATTGTTGCGGCCGGACGAACTGATGATAACAGCAGATACCATTGTCTGGCTGGACGGGCGTGTGTTGGGCAAGCCGCGCGACCGGGAAGATGCTTTGCGTATGTTGCGTGACATGTCGGGACGGACACACGAGGTCTTTACCGGGGTATGTCTCACCACCACCACTTGGCAGCGTAGCTTCACGTCGCAGACGGAAGTTCGTTTCGCGTCTTTGACGGAAGAAGAAATCAGCTGGTACGTGGACAAGTATCAGCCGATGGATAAGGCCGGAGCGTATGGCGTGCAAGAATGGATAGGCTACGTAGGCGTGGAATACATTGCGGGCAGTTACTTCAATATAATGGGACTGCCCGTGCAGCGGTTGTATCGCGAACTAAAGAATGTTGAATGACATCTTCCTGAAGCCTAACCCTCTCACAGTGCCAAGTCTATCATCAGCGGAATGTCTTCCTCACTGATGCCAAGGGAGACAAGGATGTCTTTGTCTTTGTAGAACATCTCTATGAAGATGGAGGTGTTCTCGCTGGCCGATAGAGCTTGGCCGTAGCGTGCGGCGGCTTGGTCGGTGTGACCTTGCGCCCATGCCGTATGTCCAGCGTTGAGGTAGTCGGTAGCGACGGCTTTGTCCGTGGCTAATATTTTTTCATAATACCTTTCGGCTTGTTCGGTCTTGGCGCACACTAACGAGCACCAGGCAATGGCGCGCCATGCTTTCAGGTCGTTGCTTTGCAGGAAGTCCATCTTGAAGAAGTATTGCAGGGCTTCGTCATAGCGTTGTAGCTCGACCAAGCAGCTGCCGATGAAGAACAGCAGGTTGCGATTCTCGGGTTGTATGGCTTCTACTTTGTGGTAGTATTCTAAAGCCTGTTCATAGTTGCGAAGTTGGCGGTGGCAGGTGGCCAAATGGCGCAGCGTCCAGATATGGTCGGGCTTCAGGACATCCGCTTTGACGTACGCATCGATGGCTTCGCGGTATCTTTTTTCTTTTTGCAAACAATATCCCGCCTTTTGCATAGTGTCGGCGTCGGCTTCCTGTCTGTCTGCCAGTTCATGATAGATGTCCAGTGCTTCGTTGTAGTGCTCTTTGCGGAAGAGGAAATCAGACACAGCCGTCAATGCCTCCTTTGTGCCCACCATTTCTTTGAATAGAGGATTTTTGTGCAGGGCCAATTCTTCTTTGAAGATGTCCCGGAGTTTATTTTTTTGTTTGTAACATTTATAAAAACGATAAATGTCCTGAATGTACAGTTGGCTGATGACCTCCCGTCGGTTGGCATATTCTTGGATACTTCGGGTATATTCTTCGTTTCCTATATCATGTGGCATTTGGTTGTCAAACTGTTCCAGCATCATTCTTCGTTGCTCGGGGGATATGAGCATCATAGTGAGGCATAACGAGTACTTGTCGCTGTCGCAGAAATATCCAGATTGGAGCAAAGACTTGACCAGTCGATCACTTTTCTTCAAGTTCGCGCCAAACAGTTTTACGATGGCCGGATGCCAAAGGTCAAACGGGTAGAACCAATTGGGGAGGGAGTCAAAAAACGAGTTGGATTTCAGCGGAGCAAACGAGCTGTAGTGCAGGTCTGCGCCTTCTATTTGTAATTCGCTCATTTGGCGCAGTTTCTCGTTGAACGTCGTTTCGTTGAGCTTTTCTTTCCAATCCGGATTTTGGTCGTTCTCCTCCATAGGGTCCTCAAATCCGAATTTCATTCCGCGCATCATACTCACGCTTTTCATCATTTCCGGAAATATTTCTTCACGCATTTTCTTGTCCACACTCTCGGTCTCCTTGCTTTGCAGCAGTTGGAGGTAGACGTTGCAGAGGTCGTTGCGGAAAGAGGCGTTATTGCCGAGCAAATGTAGACGGGCTGTCAGTTCGGGGTATAGGGATGCCTGGTCGGGGTGGAGGTATAAGGTCAGGACCAAGCCGACCAAGGCCCGTTGGTTTATTATGTTGTTAGACATTTGGTAGGCATCAATCAGCCACAAACATTTGCGTATGTCGAAACATTCCGTCAGGCTTAGCGTGACGGCACTGACGAACAAGGCAAGATCGATAGTGCGCATTCGTTCCGAGGTTAGGAAGGCTTGCGCCTGAACGGCGGTTTCTACTGTCCATGCCGTATCGTTCCATGTCATAAGAAACAGAAAACGGTTGTTTTCTTCCTCTTGTTGTGCCAGTCCCTCCAACCGTTGCAGGTTGTCCGGCATCAGTTGGCAGATGGCTAAGTCTTCTTCAAAGTTTTCCAATGAGCGTCGTATGTCCGTCAGTGAAGCAGAAGCCTTTTCCCCTTTATAGAAGTTATGTATCATTTGGTAACAACTGCCTGTTATGTTGGCGAGTATGTTAATCTTTGCCTGGCTGGCTATATCCCATGTTTCTGCCAGTAAGTTCCGGTAAAGTTTATCCCGTTCGGGGTCGTTCATACCCTGCCTCATATATTGCAGCATATATTGGTAAGATGTTTGGGCTTGTTCCAGTCGCGTATGCAGGTCTGCTTTGCTGCATACTGTCAGCATAGCGCCCAACTGTGTTTGTGCCTCTTTCAATCTTTGCTCTTTCAGTAGATTGACGATACTGTCGTATTGTTTTTTTATGTCCTGTTCGTTCATATAATAATGTACATACAATGTGCCGTGCAAACATACGGAAAAATCTGTAAAATCCGATGCCTTTCTTGCATTTTTCAAACAAAAAACGTTTCTTTGCATAAAGATTAACCGATTAATTTTTGTAAGATGGGAAAAGACAACCACAGATTATGAAAGCGAACGGGTTAACAAAAGAAGAAGTGGAAAATATATAAGGTGATTTTCAGATGAATGTTTTTATTCGGATAGGACTTTTAGTGACGATATTCTTCCTTAGGGCAGTTTCCTTATATGCCGGTGAAGAGGAGAAAACTTGTGGCATTGTGAACCTCTCGGTGGCTACCTTGTGTGAAAATCCCGATTTCTCTTCGGAGATGATGACGCAAGCTTTGCTCGGTATGCCTGTGTGCGTGTTGGAGCAGGGTGACTGGCATCGCATACAGACGCCTGACAATTATGTGGCGTGGGTACACCGTGCCGGGGTGTTCTTGGTGACCTCAGAAAAGCTGAAAGAATGGAATAAAGCGGAGAAAGTAGTGGTTACCGCGCTTTGTGGTTTTGTCTACTCGCGGCCGGATAAGGGTTCGCAAACCGTGTCGGACGTAGTGGCGGGCAATCGCCTGAGGTGGGAAGGAGAAGAAGCGGCGTATTATAAGGTGTCTTATCCGGATGGACGGGTAGGATATATCGAGAAGTCTATCTCTAAGCCTGAAGATGTATGGCGTGCCGACTTGAAGCAAGACGCGGAGAGTATCCTCCGAACGGCTTATACTTTGATGGGCATTCCTTACATTTGGGCAGGCACTTCAACCAAAGGAATGGATTGCAGCGGTTTTGTGCGTACAGTGCTCTTTATGCACGACATCATCATCCCCCGTGACGCTTCCCAACAAGCACTTGTGGGGGAACGTATAGAGATTGCGCAGGACTTCGAAAATCTTCGTCCGGGCGACTTGGTGTTTTTCGGGCGCAAAGGCACAGACAAAGTTTCGCAGAAAGTCGTCCATGTAGGCATTTACGTGGGGGCTAAACGGTTCATTCATTCGCAGGGCGATGTGCACGTCAGCAGCTTCGACCCGAATGATCCGTTGTTCGATGCCTTCAACCGCGGCCGCCTGCTTTTCGCCACTCGTGTATTGCCTTATATAAATAAGGTAAAGGAGGTGAATACGACGCTGACGAATCCTTATTATCAACTTTCTTTTTTACAAGATGCAGAGTAGACGAGATTTCTTGAAGACCGCAGCCTTGGCGGCTTTAGGCGTAGGTATGCTGACGCAAGATGCCTTGGCTGGAGAAAAGCGCAAGCCTTCCTTGTTTCATGTCAACCGCAAGGTGGGTGTCAATCCTGTTATGCGTCTGCGTTTTTTCCCTTACGAACTTCGGTTGAACCATGTGTTTACGGTGGCTTCCTATTCGCGAAGCACGACACCCGATGTGCAGGTCGAATTGGAGTATGACGGGGTAATCGGTTATGGCGAAGCAACTATGCCGCCTTACTTGCAAAAGGAATTGGGTACGATGGAGAGCGTAATGGCTTTCCTGAAGCGGGTGCAGGACACCATCAGCCGTTTCCCTGATCCTTTTCAGATGGAGGACATCTTGGCCTATGTGGACAGCCTTTCGCCGGGCGACTCGGCGGCAAAGGCGGCGGTGGACATCGCTTTGCACGACCTGGTGGGCAAGTTGTTGCAAGCCCCTTGGTACAAACTTTGGGGGCTGAATAAAGAGAAAACCCCTGATACCACTTATACGATTGGCATTGACACGCCCGAAGTGGTGCGCCAAAAAACGCGTGAATGCGCCGAGCGTTTTAATATCTTGAAGGTGAAGTTGGGGCGTGAGAATGACAGAGAAATGATAGAAACCATTCGTTCGGTGACTCATTTGCCCATTGCCGTAGACGCCAACCAAGGCTGGACAGACCGTGCTTACGCCTTGGACATGATACATTGGCTGAAAGAGCAAGGGGTAGTTATGGTGGAACAGCCCATGCCGAAAGAACGTATGGAGGACATTGCCTGGATAACCGCCCAAAGTCCTTTGCCCGTTTTTGCCGATGAGGCTGTTCAGCGTTTGAAGGACATTGCCGCCTTGAAGGGTGTTTACACCGGCATCAATATTAAGTTGATGAAGTGTACGGGGATGCGTGAGGCGTGGAAGATGGTGACTTTGGCTCGTGCGTTGGACATGCGGGTGATGGTGGGGTGTATGACCGAGACTTCATGTGGCATATCAGCCGCGGCTCAATTTTCTCCTGCGGTGGACTTTGCCGACTTGGATGGCAATCTGCTGATAGCCAATGACCGCTTTCAGGGCGTAGAAGTCGTAAAAGGAAAGATTACGTTGCCCGATTTGCCAGGGATTGGTGTTGTTAAAGTATGAGATTGATTTTCCCCATTTGAGTGGCTGAAATGTTAACGTGTCAGGAATCGTACATAAATGCTAATTTGTCAGGTTTTGCCGTTAAGCGCTGTTAAGCTCAAAAATAGCTCTGTTAAAAGAGGACAAAAATAAGTGACAAGTGGAATAAGTGAATGTTTTTTGTCGTTATTTTAACGTCATAAAGTTAAATCAAAACCGAATATTAACATTTAAAACGGATAAGAATTATGAAACGGACAGCAAAAATCGTGATGGGTGTCACCGCCGGTGTGCTCTTGAGCTCCGCAATAGGAGGCTTTACCGCCTATAAATTATTGGAAAAACAACAGATGCGGGAAGCCGCTTCGTTCAACGAATTGTTTCAGCCCAATCCTGACAATATGACATTGGCAGCCTTTGGTGCGGCACCCAATCAGTTGGTGGACTTGACAAAAGCTGCCGAGAGCTCGGTGCATGCCGTGGTGCACATCCGTGCGACGGAGCTTAGCAAGACAATGACTGTTTATCAGCCTGACATTTTCGATTTCTTCTTTGGAGACGGTCGCGGACGTCAGCAGCAAGTGCAGACACAGCCTCGTGTAGGTTTCGGTTCGGGCGTCATTATTTCGAAAGACGGTTACATCGTGACCAACAACCATGTGGTGGAAAGTGTAGATGAGATTACGGTGAAACTCAACGACGACCGTGAACTGAAAGGCCGTATTATTGGTACTGACCCAGCTACGGACTTGGCCTTGCTGAAGATTGAAGGCGATGACTTCCCTACCATACCTATAGGTAATTCGGATGACTTGAAGGTGGGTGAATGGGTATTGGCCGTAGGTAATCCGTTCAACCTCAATTCGACGGTAACGGCCGGTATTGTCAGCGCCAAGGCGCGCGCCATCGGTACAACAGCCGCTAACGGACAGGCTGCCAATATTCAGTCGTTCATTCAGACGGATGCGGCCATCAACTCCGGTAATAGCGGTGGGGCTTTGGTCAACGCACGTGGCGAGCTGGTAGGCATCAACGCCATGCTTTATTCGCCAACAGGCGCTTATTCGGGCTATGGATTTGCCATCCCGACCAGTATTATGACCAAGGTCGTGTCTGATTTGAAGCAATACGGTACGGTTCAGCGTGCTATGCTGGGTGTAACTTGCACTGATTTGAATATCGGATTGATGGTGGATGAAAGCGACCCGCAAGTGAAAGCCATTAAGGATAAAGCCGATGAACTGGGCTTGAAAGAAGGAATTTGGGTGCGTGAAATCGTTGAAGGTGGTTCGGCAGCGGGCATCTTGAAGGAAGACGATATCATTATCAAGATAGAAGGCAAGAAGATACACCGCTTTGCCGATATGCAGGAAGAATTGGCCAAGCATCGTCCGGGTGACAAAGTGACATTAACCATTCTTCGTGACGGTAAGGAGAAGGAGCTTACTATCACATTGAAGAACGCTCAAGGCAATACGAAGGTGGTAAAGAATGCCGATATGGAAATCCTCGGCGCTGCTTTCAAGCCGGTTGATAAAGATTTGCGTCGCCAGCTCAACTTGGGCTACGGTCTGCAAGTGACAGGAGTTAGCGGTGGCAAGATGGGTGAAGCAGGCATCCGCAAGGGCTTCATTATCCTGAAAGCCAATGGTGAACCAATGAAGGAAGTCGAAGATTTGGAGCGCGTGATGAAGGCCGCTACGCAAACCCCCGAGCAGACTTTGTTCATCAGCGGCATGTTCCCGTCGGGCAAGCGTGCAAGTTACGCCGTAGATTTGAGCCAAGAATAAAATATTTGGCAAAGGTAAAAAGATTGCAAAAGGATTAAAAGGTAAAAGAAAGGGTGCCGGCAAATGACTTGTCGGCACCCTTTTTGCAGAATAAAATGGGAATTTAGCGGGGCGGAGCCCCGCTTTAATGAAGAATTAAGAATGATGAATGAAGAATGGTAACTTGACTCTCCTCCTTCCGGAAGGAGGAGTCCCCGAAGGGGGAGGTGGTAGGAGAAATATGCCGCTTTAGCGACTCCTATTCTTATATTATATAATAAAATAGGTCGAACCATACTTTTCCTACCACCCCGCCCGTTGGGCACCCCTCCTTCCGGAAGGAGGG
>CALUIQ010000238.1 GCA_944320735.1 uncultured Bacteroides sp.
ACGGAAATAAATACATCAAAGCCCTTTACAAAGGCAAGTTACAAGTATGCGAAAGAATTTTGCCACTTGATGCAGAGCGATTTGAAAAAGGCGACCTTCCATTAGAGAACCTGCTTGCCAAGTATTGTTCATATCTGAGGATAAGCTAAGTATCCTGATGTTAGGTATGGGCTAGTACTTACTTTGCCAATGAAGTATATATTCGTGAGCCGATGCAGTATATATTAAACCGCTTATGCAGTATATATTCTTTTTCGGAGGATATATACAGGCTGAATGCGGACATTCTGAATAAATGTGGACAAACGGGGGCAAAAACTTATATTTGCTTTCCCTGAATATCCTTTCTTGTCATCCCTATTATGTCTTAGATCCGTTTTGGGGAGATTTTTATTGCTTTGATATTCAGTGCGTTGATAAACTTGGTTTCGGATTGGTTATTTTCTATGATTATTCTTTACATAAAAAGGACTGAAAAATCCATTTGCTGATTGGAGATTAATCTGCAAATTTCTATGGATGTTTTGTCGATGAAAATTTTTATTCCAAATTTATGTAATTGTGAAATAAATTCCTATCTTTGCACTTTGCGATATTATGGTTTGAACTTAATAAACAAGGAGATGATGAAAACGTTATGGATTTTAGTAGCAGCATTTGTGCTAAGCAGTTGTGTGGAAGATGTGTATAAAGGTCCGAAGGAGGAACCGGGAAAGGATAATACGGAATATAATGATTTCGATTTTTCAACGGTGGCGTCGGACGTCAATCTGGAAGTGGGATATCGTAACATGGGGGTGGAAGCCCCCGTGTACTTTGAAGTCTATGACGAGAATCCCGTGGAGTGGACGGAATATAGCTATAAGAAACGCACGGACATAGAGCCGCTTTATGCCGCCTATACCGGTACGGACGGTGTATTCCGTGGTAAAGTGGACTTACCCGCCTATCTGAAGAAAGCCTATATTTATACTCCTGCCTTCTATGCCCAGACGCTGATTGAGGCGGATGTGGTGAACGGAACGATTGTGGCAAACGATGACGCACCGGAGACGAGAGCCAATGGGGATGACCGCCGGACGGGAGGAAATGGTGTGTGCTATATGGTGGAAGGCCAGAACCAACCGAACTATCAAGGCGCGCGTTGGAAGAATTGGCTGGGGTCTTACACCGGAGAGGGGTATGTGGATTACGAGTATCAAGGAGGTGAATTAGCTATCAACAACTATGCCGAATTGTATGCGGCTCATGCGAACGTGATTGCCGAGGATCATGATTGTCCTGAATACTTACGAAGCTATTCAGACATGTACGTCAACGAAGAAGCCGAGGTAGCCGTTACTTTCTTGGGGCAGAACACGTGCTGGAATAGTTCGTTGGGTTATTATTACTACCGTGAAGGGCAAGCGCCGGCCAGTTTGGACGAGGCGCATGTGATATTGCTTTTCCCTAATACACAGGATGGTCATTGGGACAATAATCCGGGTTTGGCATGGCGGACAAGAGGAATAGAGCGCGGCACTACGGTTCAGTTAAAGTATTATCCGAATATAGCCAGTGGAAGCAAAGAAGGGGAGACGACTGCATTCCCGGCCGGATACCGTATTGGTTTTGTGTTGGCCAACAACGCGTGGTCCGAACGTGTGTCTGGATTTACGGGCAACAACCTATATCGTTCGGCAACTTCCGAAGGACTGAGCGTGAACAATGATGGGGTAACTTACAGGACTCCTCGCACGGCTGTATATAAATATGGTGACGTGGTGATGATTTCTTTTGAAGATTACAAGGATGATGAGAACTTTAGTGATGTTGTCATCACGATGAAGACCAACCCCATAGATGCCATTACGGATGTCCCTGTGGTAGATCCTGATGAAAATACGACTACTACGAATACACTGAAGGGTATGTATGCTTTCGAAGACCTTTGGCCCGATAACGGTGATTATGACATGAACGATGTTTTGGCACGCTATCACTACGGGAAGACACTGAATATTTATAACGAGATTCTTGCCGAATCGTTTACGTTCAAGACTTTCTCTAACCATGCCGCAAACAGCAATGGCTTGGCTTTCACTTTGCCCAATGGTGTTCCGGCTGATATGGAAATGAAGTATGAGATGAGATTGCCGGGGGCGAAGGATTTCACGGAAGCAGATTTTACCTACGAAGCGGAAACCCATACATTCCTCTTGACGGACAATGTAAAGACAAATATGGGTGCCGAATACCGGGTGACGTTGAATTATGCAAACCCCATTGCAACGGAAAGCCAGGCTCAAGTGTTCATTCATAAGCCGGGAACGGGAGAAAATCGTTGGGAAGTACACATCGCCCGCGAAGCTCCTACCTCCAAGGTGGATAAATCTTATTTCGGAACCGGAGACGATAGTTCCAATTTGGCAGAAGGGCTTTATTACGTGAACAACACCCAATATCCGTTCGCATTCTTCTTGGCCGGTGCCACGGAGGGTAATTTGAGCAAGTTGCTTATACGTGAGAACGAGAGTGTGCCCATTAATGACTTGTATCCGGAATATATCGGTTGGAGCGAAAGCAATGGAACGCAAAATGCGGATTGGTATAAGTAATCAATAAGACATACCCCCTAAAAAAAGAGGATTATCCTATATGGCAAAGAGGATAATCCTCTTTTGAATATAGGATTATCCTCTTTTAGAAATCAGTTGAACCTCATTTTTTGCCTCTTGGCTTATTTCCTCGCATACCTTTCAGCAATTCACGATGAAAACGCATTTCGGCGTGTTGGATTTGATAGAGTTTTTTGTTGGAGAGAATCTTTTGGAATTTCTTGAAGTATTCTTTTTCAAGTTTGTCTGACTCGATGCGGGCATCCAAGACACCTTCCATAATTTCGCCATAACGCTTTTCGGTGATGTCTTTCTCACGGCCTTCATGCATTAGTTTCCACGCTTTGTCGTTCAATGCCTTTTTGCGGTCTTGAAGTTCGAAGTACAAGGGAAAGAATTTGGCCGCCTCTTCTTGGGTCAGCTCTGCGCGCTCGGTGATGAATGTTTGCTGGCGTGCGCGGAATTCTTGTTGCGTCAACTTTTGCTGTCCCTTGTCAGTGGCCCACATCCAAGGGGCGAAGCCGCATATCAAGACTATCAGAATGCTTAGTTTTCTCATTATTGCTATTTTTACTTGGTTTATTCCTTACTTTCTTCATCCGTCAGGTATACATAGAGAGAATAGTCGTCCAGCATGGAGTTGTTTATCACTGCGTCTATGTATTCCATCTCCGAATCCGTCATTTCCTCTGCCACGTGGGGTTGTTGACCATCGGCCGGGATGTCCACTCTCGACGAAGCTACCCGTATGATTAATGCCGCGCCTACGAACATAGCTGCCATATACACCCACGGACGAACCTTTTCCCATAGGGTGGGCGTCCTGAAGACATCGGATTTTTCTTTTTCAGGCAGTCGGCTCATCAAGTCGGAAGTGAAGCCTTCGAAATATCCTTCGGGTACACGGAAAGGATTTTCCGTTCCCAGTTCTTTGCGTATTTTTTCTTCTTCTTTCATAAGCTTTCTCCTTTCTATTGGGTTAGACATAATCTGTGTCCGAAGGTTTAAAGTTCCTCCTCCAGTTTTTTCTCTATTTTCTTCACCGCATGGTGGTAAGACGCTTTCAACGCTCCTACCGACGTGCCGAATATCTCGGACATTTCTTCGTACTTCATCTCTTGGTAATACTTCAGGTTGAATACCATCCGTTGCTTTTCGGGCAAGGACAGGAGGGCTTTTTGGAGAACCATCTGTATGTGGTCGCCCGAGAAGTACGGGTCGCTCTCCAACTTTTGCAGCACATCGGCTTCGGGGTCGTCCAATGACACGGTAGTCATAGCCTTTTGTTTGGCCAGGAAGGTGAGGCATTCGTTCAGGGCGATGCGGTATAGCCAAGTCGATAGCTTGGCGTCGCCCCGGAAATAGTCGATGTTGAGCCACGCCTTGATGAATGTGTTCTGAAGCAAGTCGTTCGCATCTTCGTGCGAATATACCATACGTCGTATCTGCCAATACAGTTGTTCGCTATATTGGGAAACGATTTTTTCGAATCCACGCCTTTGCGTCTTTTCGTCTTGCAAAAGGGCTAACACTTCGTGTTCATTATAAGTGGAGTTCATATTACTTCTATTCGCATTTGTTCATTTAGACATTCAAACATACTAAAGGTTTAATTTAAATGGATACCGAAAGGCCTTCTTTGCCCAATATGGTGGACGGAAAGACCTCGCTTGCCTGCTTTAGGAGCAAAGCTTCGCTCTCGTAGCGGGCCGAAAAATGCCCGATGAGCAAACGTTTTACGTCAGCATCCCGTGCCAGCGTGGCCGCTTGCGTGGCCGTGGTGTGGAAAGTCTCCTTGGCGCGCGGGGCATCCTCATCGGCAAAGGTGGCTTCGTGGAACAACAAATCCACTCCTTTTACTTGTTCGGCTACGGAGGCCAAGGGCAGGGTGTCCGAGCAATAGGCGTACCTTCGGGGAGGTTCGGCGGGGCGTGTCAGGCGGTGGTTGGGTATCACTTCCCCTTCCGGTGTCACAAAGTCCGCTCCGTTCTTGATTCGGTTCAGTTCGTAAACGGGCACTTGGTAGAAGTCGGTCATTTCGCGCAGGATGTGGTTGGGGCGGGGCTTCTCGGCAAACAAGAAGCCGCATGTGGGCAAGCGGTGGCGCAAGGGAATGGTGGTGACCGTAATGGAGCGGTCATCGTATATCAGGTTTGCCTCGCGCGTGTCGAACGGATGGAACACCACCCGGTAGGTCATCTGCCGGTTAAAGAAGTCGAGCATAGGGCGCAACAATTCTTCCAATCCCTGCGGGGAATGGATATGAAGCTCCGCCGTGCGCCCTAACAGGTTCAGCGTGGAAATCAGTCCCAACAGGCCAAAGCAATGGTCGCCGTGCAG
>CALUIQ010000239.1 GCA_944320735.1 uncultured Bacteroides sp.
TCATATCAATATTTAACTTTACATTCCACATTGAAACCTGCCCGCAGGCGGCTAACCTTGTCCGCCTCATTGCCTTGCAGACGGACGCGAACGGGAACTCTTTGTTCTACCTTCACGAAATTACCCGTAGCATTGTCTTGGGGGATGAGGGAGAAGGCCGCTCCCGTGGCATCGGAGATGGATTCTACTACTCCTTTATAAACTACGCCCGGCACAGCATCGGCCGTAAAAGTGACTTCCGCTCCTTCCTTGATATTTGGAAGCTGAGTTTCCCGATAATTGGCGATGACCCACAGGTCGCCATTATCCACAATGTCTACCATCGTCTGTCCCGGTTGCACCAACTGGCCTTCGTGGATGCCTTTGCGTCCCGTCACCCCGTCGCAGGTAGCGACTATGACCGTGTAAGACAGGTTTAACCGCGCCAAATCCACGGCGGCTTGCGCCAAACGGATGGCCGCTTCGTTTTGCCCCAACCGATGCGTCTGTTCTTCTTTGGTTAAGGATGTGGAATGTTTCGTGCGAAGCGCCCGCTCATACTGCGCATTGATGGCGTCGTATGCCGTCTTAATGTTGTCGTATTGCTGACGAGTGACGGCATCTTCCTCCAAGAGCTTCTTGTATCGTTGCAGTTCACGTTCCGCATTGGCCCGTTGCACACGGACTTCCTCGATGGCAGCGTCATTGACGGTCAGATTGTTTTGCGTGGTGGCTATCCTTGCGTTTGTAACCTGCTGCCCCGCCAAGGCGTTTGCCAAATCCGCTTCGGCTTGCGCCAAACGCAATCTGAACTCAGCATCTTCTATCACAAGCAACGTGTCGCCTTTGTGTATCAGTTGGTATTCCTCGAAATAGATTTTCTTGATAAAGCCCTGTACTCGCGTATTGACAGGAGTGATATGTTGTCTTACCTGCGCATTGTCCGTATACTCCACATTCCCCAGGTGGATAAAACGCGAACATACATATACCATTCCGATAGCCAGCAATGCAATAACAACTATGTTGTAAACCAATTTTTTAGCCTTTCTTGTTACCATAATATTTTTGAGTTTATAGTGTATGTGTGATGTATTTCATCTTATAATAATTGTACAGAATATTGACGCGGGCGTTCACCAACCCCAAGTCAGCGGTAAGCTTCATATTGCTGGCGTCCAACATATCGGTCAGCAGTGCCATCTCGTTCTTGTAGCGGTTGTCCGTCACGCTGTAGTTCTCATCCGCCAACTTTACGCTGTTCTCCTGTGTGCGCAAGTCGGTGAAAGCCGTCAGGAAGTTCACGTAGCCTTCTTGCACGGCGTTTTCCACTTGTTCCTGCGCCAACTGATGCCGCTCTTGCGCTTGGCGAACATTCAGACGTGCCTGTTTCAACTTCTTGTTATTCTTGAAGAGTGAAGAAAGGTTGTATCTCACCCCTACACCTATATACCAGTAATTAAAGTTGTTGTCCAACACAGGCACTTCGATGGTGATAGGGCCGTCCAAATGGTCGGCGGCAACCACGGAGATGTGCGGTAGGCGTTCAGAACGTTCCAGCTTCACTTTTTGCTCGTTCAGTTGGATGGTTGCCTGCGACTGTTTTAATAGGATATTGTTACCCGCAGCCATCTCCTGCCAATCTTCTTCCGTCAAGGTCAAGATTTGTCGCTCCAGCAAGGACGTGTCAGGCACTATTTCCGTGCTTTTAGGCAGATGCAAGGTGGTGACCAATTGATGGTTGGCTATTCTCCGTGTATCCTTCACCCTCGTCAATTGCAGGTTCAGTTGCTCCTTTTGCAGCTCATAGCGTGTAATGTCACTCTTAAGAACCGTACCCTGTTCCCTGCGGGCTTTCATATTGGCGATGACTTCCTCGGTCAGTTCCAGGTTCTTTTCCAACACGCGGATATTATTGTCCAGCTTATATAGGTTCAAATAATGCCCTACCAGCAAAAAGCGTACTTCCTGCACATTCTTCTGCAAGTCAAGCTCTGCCAACAGTTTCCCCAGTTCCGCCTGCCTGATGCCGCTGCTTATCGCCCCACCCGCATAGATGACCTGCTGAGCCTCCAATGCAAAGTTGTTGCCGAAGTGTGGCATATCTATGGTTGTCGCGTTGCCAAAATCTCTGTCCCATAGCTTACCGTTACCCCAATAACTGGCGGAAAGAGAGACGCTCACATCCGGAAGTCTTTGTGCCTTAGCGGCTTTTAACGCTTCATCGGCGGCTTCTGCTTCAGTTCGGTAAGTTTGGATACTCTTGCTCTGTTCGTCCGCCAGACGAAACAATTCCTCTATGCCCATCAGCCGAGACTGGGCACATAAACCCTGGCTGCATAGGACTGCAACATACAACAGCCCTATGAGCCTTTTCTTTTTGCTCATAAGTTAGTAGATTATTAGATAGTTATGATTGAATATAATTGTGGCGAGAAAAGCAACAGATTAAATCAGTGCCGCTGCGCCCCACGCGTGGAAATCGTGAATTTTATTCTTGTAATGTACCGTATGTACTTCCATATAATGCTTGCTATATCTTCATTTTTCCGGCTGCGAAATTAAAGAAAAAAGAGATTGAACGTAACCTTATAGAGGCTGAGTTTTTGGTTACTTTAACTTTTACGGTGAATCCTAAAAAGATGACTCAAACTTTGCGTTTTCGGCAAAACCTGTTACCTTTGCACGCTCCATATGAAGAAACAAAAATACTACGTTGTTTGGGTAGGCGTCAATCCCGGCATCTACGACTCGTGGACAGACTGCCAACTACAGACCAAGGGTTACGAGGGTGCCAAATTCAAATCGTTCGACACACGCCGGGAAGCCGAGGAAGCCTTCGCCTCCTCTCCCACCGACTATATCCGTCCGGCAAGCACGTCCGTCCGTCCCAAGCCCTCCACTCCAACCCTTCCTCCCGACCTTACAGGCAACGCCTTGGCTGTGGACGCGGCCTGCAGCGGCAACCCGGGTATGATGGAATATCGCGGTGTCCACTTGCCCAGTTTCCAGCAAGTGTTTCACTTCGGCCCCATATATGGCACGAACAATATCGGTGAGTTTCTTGCCATCGTCCACGCCCTCGCCTTGCTCCGGCAGAAAGGACTCGATATGCCCGTCTACAGCGACAGCCGCAACGCCATCAGTTGGGTGAAGCAAAAGAAGTGCAAGACGAAGCTCCCACGCAACGAGCGCACCGAAGCCCTTTTCCAAATGATAGAGCGGGCGGAGAAGTGGTTGCGTGAAAATGCTTATGCCACGCCCATCCGCAAGTGGGAAACAGAGAAGTGGGGAGAAGTGCCAGCGGACTTCGGGAGGAAATGACAGGCTATTCTACTATTTATCACACTAAAGTTCTGCTAATTATGGACATCTGGGACAAAGAGAAACGCTCTGCAGTTATGGCGAAAATCCGCAGCAAGGACACGAAACCGGAACTCATCGTACGCCGCTACCTTTGGAGCCGGGGCTACCGCTTCCGCAAGAACGTACGCGGGCTGCCGGGCACACCGGACATCGTGCTACGCAAATACGGGGTGGCGATATTCGTACACGGGTGTTTTTGGCACGGGCATGAGGTAGACGGGCATCTCCCTCACTCCAACATTGCGTTTTGGAAGAAGAAAATCGAACGCAACAAGGCTCGCGACGAACGCACCAAGGAAGAACTGAAGCGGATGGGATGGAGCGTGATGACGATATGGGAGTGCCAGTTGAAACCCGCCGTGCGCGAGCAGACTTTACAGGAAATGGAATATTGGATTAACCATACTTACTTGGAACGGCTGAAACCGAAACCAGTGAAAATGTATGAGATGGTAGAAAATTCCCCCAGCGTGGCGGCTGAGGGAAAGGGGGAGTATCTAACTATACGGAATAAATAGTTTTATTATCTTGCTTGGCCTTGACTATGTTTATAAATGAGGACAATATACAATATGGTACACCGTTGAACAGGGCTTGACGGAGGCATTGCCCCGCACGAGGACACGCTTCGTTGGGACAAAGGACGTAGCCGGAAGGCAGTTGCGCATAGTCGAAATCCATAGGGCAAGGAGTTTAAATCAGTTGTTCTGCATATCGTTCAGGCGTTTGTAATAGCCGCCGAGGGCAAGAAGCTCCTCGTGGCGTCCGCGCTCCACGATTTCCCCATCGTGGAGGACACATATCTCGTCCGCGCCACGGATGGTAGAGAGGCGGTGAGCGATGGCGATGGTGGTGCGTGTCTTCATCAGCCGCTCCAAGGCTTCCTGCACGAGGCGTTCGCTCTCCGTGTCGAGAGCCGAAGTGGCCTCATCCAGAATAAGGATAGGCGGATTCTTCAAGATGGCACGGGCGATGCTGATGCGTTGACGCTGACCGCCGGAAAGCTTGCCGCCGCGGTCGCCGATGTTGGTATTGTAACCGTCAGGGGTCTCCATAATGAAATCGTGGGCATTGGCTATCTTGGCTGCGGCCACCACCTGCTCCATCGTAGCATTCTCCACCCCGAAGGCGATGTTGTTGAAAAACGTGTCGTTGAAGAGGATGGCTTCCTGGTTGACATTGCCGATGAGCGAACGCAGGTCGTGGATGCGCACGTCCTTGATGTTGACACCGTCGATGAGAATTTCGCCCTGCTGCACGTCGTGATAGCGCGGCAGGAGGTCTACCAAGGTCGACTTTCCCGAGCCGCTCTGTCCCACCAAGGCGATGGTCTTCCCCCGCGGGATAGTCAGGCTGACGTGCTTCAACACCTCACGACGCCCGTCGTAACTGAACGTAATGTCACGGAATTCTATCTGATGCTCCAAGCCGGAAAGAGGCACCGGATGTGCCGGTTCCTTGATGGGATTCTCCGCCAAAAGTATCTTGTCGATGCGCTCCATCGAGGCAAGTCCCTTGGGGATGTTGTAGCCCGCCTTGGAGAATTCCTTCAGGGGGTTGATGACGCTATAAAGAATAGTAAGATAATAAATGAATGTAGGGGCATCGATAGTGGAAGAGTTGTTCAATATCAACGAACCACCAAACCACAACACCAATACGATAAGGCAGGTACCGAGGAATTCGCTCATAGGATGCGCCAACGACTGACGGGTAGCCACGCGGTTGATGGCATCGCGGTACTCGTTGCTGCAACTGTCGAAACGGGCTGCCATTTTACCTTCAGCCAAGAAGGCTTTGATGATACGCAAGCCACCGAGCGTCTCCTCCAACTGCGACATCGTGTCGCTCCACTTACCTTGCGCTTCCAACGACTTGCGTTTGAGCTTTCTGCCCACAGCGCCCATTATCCAGCCCATAACGGGCACAACAATCAGCGTGAAAAGGGTCAGTTGCCAACTGATAACTATCAGCGTGCCGAAATATACAATGATAAGTATGGGATTTTTGACAAGCATATCCAATGAGCTGGTAACCGATGTTTCCACTTCCGTCACGTCACCGCTCATACGGGCGATAATGTCCCCCTTGCGTTCTTCGGAAAAGAAAGCGAGAGGCAAACGCAGCACTTTATTATATACCTGCATACGAATGTCACGTGCCACGCCTGTCCGTAACGGAATCATCACGGCCGATGAACCGAAGTAGGCCAATGTCTTCAACAGCGTTATCCCCGCCAAATACACACCCAGTATCAGCAATGTATTAGAGGCTCCGTTCTCTGTTATCAGTTGCGACACGCCGTAATAAAAGTTATTCACCGCCACGTCCAGCAGATTGATGTCTGCGTTCAACTCCGGTGTGTTCCAAGGCATAAACTCATAAATCTTCGTGTCCATCTTGAACAATATCTGGAGTATAGGGATAATCAAGGCAAAAGAAAAGACGTTGAGGACAGCCGAAAGCAGGTTGAGGAACACGGCCCAGCCTAAATATTTCTTGTAAGGCGGCACAAAGCGGCGCAGGAATTGAAGAAATTCTTTCATACGTTATTATTATAATATATGTATTGAGGGGACAAAAGTAAAGAATATATTTAAATGTAGCAACCGTTCAAGCGGGAAAAGCCTTATCTTTGCGCACATTAAGAGAAAGGGAAATACAATGAAAGTAATCGTAGACGATAAAATACCTTATATAAGAGAGGCATTGGCCGACATTGCAGACGAAGCGGTCTATGCCCCCGGCAAGGACTTCACCCCCCAGTTGGTGAGAGATGCGGACGCGCTCATCATCCGCACCCGCACCCGGTGTGACCGCGCACTGCTGGAAGGAAGCCGCGTACGTTTCATAGCTACCGCCACCATCGGATTCGACCACATCGACACAGCCTATTGCCAACAGGCGGGCATCACGTGGCAAAACGCACCGGGATGCAACTCCTCTTCCGTAGCCCAATACTTACGCTCCTCCCTGCTGCTCCTTCAGCAAGAAAAAGGTTTCCGACTGGCGGGAAAGACCTTGGGCGTGATTGGCGTGGGCAATGTCGGGAGCAAAGTAGCGCAGGTAGGCCGGGAACTCGGTATGAAAGTCCTGCTGAACGACCCTCCGCGCAAAGAGCGGGAAGGCAGCCGGGAGTTTTGTCCGTTGGAACAGTTGATGGAGGTATGCGACGTGCTCACCTTTCACGTTCCTCTCACCCGCAAAGGGAAGCATACCACGTTTCACTTGGCTGACGAAGGCTTTTTCGCCCGCTTGAAGCATCGCCCTTATATCATCAACACTTCGCGCGGAGAAGTGATTGAAACGCAAGCCTTGCTCCACGCGTTGCAAAGCCATCTCATAGCCGATGCCATTATTGATGTATGGGAGAACGAGCCGCTTATCAACCGGGAGCTTTTGGACAAGGTATTTATCGGCACCCCTCATATTGCCGGCTATTCGGCCGATGGGAAAGCCAATGCCACCCGTATGGCACTGGATGCCTTATGCCGTTTCTTCCACATAGAGCCACACTACCAGATAACCCCTCCTCCGCCACCGCAACCTCTGATTGTGGCACGCGACCAAACAGACGCTTGCCTGCAAATGTACGACCCGCGCCGGGATTGCCTGGCATTGCGCACCCATCCCGAACTGTTCGAGAAACTTCGGGGAGACTATCCGTTGCGCCGAGAGCAAGGGGCATACCGGATAATGCATAGCTAATAAACACAAAAAGAGAAAGCATTTGTAGCTTTCAATAAAATAGTTTATTTTTGCATAGCTTATTTTTAAGCAGGAAGTTCAATCATTAAAAAGATATTGCATTATGGATTTGTTCGACAAAGTCAGCGAAGACATTAAAACCGCAATGAAGGCCAAAGACAAAGTGGCCCTCGATACACTGAGAAATATTAAGAAAGTATTCTTGGAAGCCAAAACAGCTCCGGGTGCCAACGACACGTTAGCCGATGCCGATGCGTTGAAAATCATCCAAAAACTGGTGAAGCAAGGAAAGGACGCTGCTGAAATCTACGTGCAACAAGGACGCCAAGACTTGGCTGACGCCGAATTGGCTCAAGTGAAAGTGATGGAAGCCTACTTGCCCAAACAGATGAATGCCGAAGAACTGGAAACCGCCTTGAAGGCGATTATTGCCGAGGTGGGTGCCACGAGTGGTAAAGATATGGGTAAGGTTATGGGAGTTGCCAGCAAGAAATTGGCCGGACTGGCCGAAGGCCGCGCCATCTCTGCCAAAGTCAAAGAATTATTGGGCTAATTTTTCATCCGCAGATAACGCGGATAACGCAGATTTTTTAAGGGGGCTTCGCCCAAAACCTCTTCATAGGCAGAAAAATATGTATAAATCTGCGTCATCCGTGTCATCTGCGGATGAAAAATTCACGACTCGATAATACACGCCTCAACCGAAACTTTCTTTATCTATTCCAACGGGCCTGTCTTTCCTTTTATGCCG
>CALUIQ010000240.1 GCA_944320735.1 uncultured Bacteroides sp.
GGCATCGAGCTTGTTTAAGGTACGGATAAGTCCACGGCTGCCGCGGTCAAGGCAATGGTTGTTGGCGGTGAGCAAAACATCGAATCCTGCGTCACGTATGGCCGTCAAATATTCGTCGGGGGCACTAAAGGCCGGATAGCCAGTATAAGGTCGTCCTCCCAATGTGACTTCCAAATTGCCGATAGCAAGGTCGGCCGCTTGGATTTGTTGTTTCACACGGGCGAAGCAGGGCGTATAGTCATACGTACCGCTATCCGTGCGTGCGGCTTCTATCTGCGCCTTGTGTTGCATCAGGTCACCCGCAAAGAGCAGCGTTACACGTTGTTGGGCGGATAGGGAAGTGAGCGTAAATCCCCATCCTGCCACAACGAGAAGTATTCGTTTAATCACCGTACACTGCATGTTTTCCGGCAAGCAGTGTGTTCTTCATCAACGATACAATGGTCATCGGTCCTACACCGCCGGGCACAGGCGTGATGTACGAACACTTGGGGGCTACCTCGTCGAACTTCACGTCACCTTTCAGGCGGAAACCGCTCTTGCGGGTAGCGTCCGGTACACGGGTCGTACCTACGTCTATCACTACGGCACCTTCCTTCACCATGTCAACTGTTACAAATTCCGGCTGTCCCATGGCGGCAATGATGATGTCCGCTTCGCGGCATTCTTCGCGCAAGGTTTTACTACGGCTGTGGCATACGGTCACTGTAGCGTCGCCCGGATAACTCTTCTGCATCATCAGCATAGCCATAGGTTTGCCTACGATGTTGCTACGGCCCAAGATGACACATTTTTTGCCTTGCGTCTCGATGTTGTAGCGGCGCAATAACTCCATAATGCCGTTGGGGGTGGCGGATATGTAGCAGGGCAGACCGATGGACATGCGCCCAACGTTGATGGGGTGAAATCCGTCCACATCCTTGCGATAGTCGATGGTTTCGATGACTTTCTGTTCGGAGATGTGTTTCGGCAGGGGAAGTTGTACGATAAATCCGTCCACGTCCGCATCCTCGTTCAGTCGGCGCACGCAAGCCAAGAGTTCTTCTTCCGTTACATCCTCCTCGTAGCGGATAAGGGTGCTTTTGAATCCGCATACTTCGCAGGCTTTCACCTTGTTGGCCACGTAGGTTTCGCTTCCGCCGTCGTGACCTACCAATACAGCGGCCAAGTGGGGGCTTTTGCCGCCTGCGGCCACAATCTTTTCCACTTCTTCGGCAATCTCCTTTTTCACTTGTTCGGAGACGGCCTTCCCGTCTATCAATGTCATAGGTCTTTTGTTTTTTAAGGTTTATATGTATAATATGGTGTACAGGTCTTTATCGCTTCATTCGCATTGCCAATTTGCCGGCTTTGCTTCCCGTAACCATCTTCATCATTTTGCGGGTTTGGTCGAATTGCTTTACCAAGCGATTTACTTCCTGTATGTTGGTTCCGCTACCCTTGGCGATACGCATCTTGCGCGAGCCGTTGAGGACGGAGGGATTGGTACGCTCCAAGGGGGTCATAGAGTTGATGATGGCCTCAATGCTCTTGAAGGCGTTGTCATCTATGTCGATGTCCTTGATGGCCTTGCCCACACCGGGTATCATAGACGCCAGTTCCTTGAGGTTACCCATCTTCTTGATTTGTTGGATTTGAGCCATAAAGTCGTTGAAGTCGAATTGGTCACGACGGATGCGACGCTCCAGGCGTTTGGCTTCTTCAGCGTCATATTGTTCCTGGGCACGCTCTACCAAGCTGACGATATCACCCATACCGAGAATACGGTCGGCCATACGTTCGGGGTGGAATTGGTCGATGGCATCCAGTTTCTCGCCCGTACCGATGAATTTGATAGGTTTGGTCACTACGGTGCGGATAGACAAGGCGGCTCCGCCTCGGGTGTCACCATCGAGTTTGGTCAGTACTACGCCCGTAAAGTCCAGTCGGTCGTTGAATTCCTTGGCGGTGTTCACGGCGTCTTGTCCGGTCATAGAGTCTACTACGAAGAGGATTTCGTTGGGGTTGACCGCTGCTTTGATGCGGGCTATCTCGTCCATCATCTGCTCGTCGATGGCCAATCGGCCTGCGGTATCGATGATGACCGTATCCAATGCCTTGGCTTTAGCCTCTTGGATGGCGTTTTGGGCGATGCGGACAGGATCTTTCGAGTCGGGCTCGCTATACATAGGCACGTTAATCTGTTCGGCCAGTACGCGCAATTGTTCGATGGCGGCGGGACGATATACGTCACAGGCCACCAACAAGGGCCGGCGGTTCTTCTTTGTCTTGAGCATACGTGCCAGCTTGCCGCTGAAAGTAGTCTTACCCGAACCTTGCAGACCGGACATCAGGATGACGGTCGGACGTGCCGTGAGGTCTATCTCCGCGGTTTCGCCTCCCATCAGGCGGGCCAGTTCGTCGTGTACAATCTTCACCATCAGTTGGCCGGGCTTTACGGCGGTCAGCACGTTTTGTCCCAATGCCTTTTCCTTCACGCTGTCGGTAAATTGTTTGGCTACTTTATAGTTGACATCGGCTTCCAGTAAAGCCTTGCGCACGTCTTTCAGCGTTTCCGCCACATTGATTTCGGTGATTTTTCCTTCACCTTTCAGTATCTTGAACGACCGTTCGAGCCGTTCGCTTAGATTGTCGAACATAGAGGTATGTTGTTTTTTTGATTATTATTCTTTCTTATTGAGGTGCAAAGGTACGAAAATTTTGTGGATGTACAAGTGTGAAGGCAGAATCCCATACAAGCCTGTCAGATTTAAAATAAAAATCACTATTTTTGTTCCGGATTAAAGAAAGTTTGCGTTATGAAGGAAGATATAATCAAGGTAGATGCGGTGAGTGATTACGACAAGTTGTTTGGATTGGAAACGTTGCACCCGTTGGTCAATGTCATCGACTTGTCCGAGGCGACACGTTTTCCCAACCATTTTATCATCAATTACGGGGTATATGCCCTGTTTCTGAAAGATACAAGGTGTGGAGATATTCGTTACGGGAAGCAAACGTATGATTATCAAGAAGGTACTATTGTCAGTTTTGCACCGGGTCAAGTAGCGGAAGTGGAGATGCCGGCGGGTACGAAACCTATGGCGCGCGGCATTGTGTTCCATCCCGACTTGATAAAAGGAACTTCATTGGGGCAAGAAATCAAGTCTTATTCATTTTTCTCCTACAATTCGGCCGAGGCTTTGCATCTGTCCGAAGAGGAAAAGGCTGTCATCGTGGATTGTCTGGCGAAGATAAAACGGGAGCTGGTACATCCGATTGACAGGCTGAGCAAAAGGTTGATAGCAAGAAACATCCAACTCTTATTGGATTATTGTATGCGCTTCTATGACCGTCAGTTCTATACGCGCGAAGTCCCCAACAAAGATGTCTTGACCCATTTCGAGACGTTGCTCGATAATTATTTTCAAAACGAAGATGTGAGGGAAGCGGGATTGCCAAGCGTCAAGTATTTCGCTGACAAGGTGTTTTTATCACCCAATTACTTTGGGGACTTGATAAAGAAAATGACTGGCAAATCGCCTCAGGAATATATTCAGAACAAAATCATTGATGCGGCCAAGGAGATGTTGTTGGGCACTGAGAAGTCCGTAGGACAGATAGCGGAAGACTTGGGCTTTCAGTATTCGCAACACTTCAACCGGATGTTTAAGAAACGTGTGGGATTGTCGCCCAATGAGTATCGGAGGCAACAGGCTTCATAGGTGCGGAATAACGGATTTGATATAAATCAATCCTTCGTAAGGGGAAGATTTGTATCTTTGCGCCCGGTATTAGTTTTTTAATTTAAAAAGATTGTTGCAATGAAGTTACCTGAAGATCCGATGATGCTGTATAGCTTCATCAACTTAAAGCTGCGTGATTTCTATCCTTCGCTGGATGCACTTTGCGAAGATATGGGCGTGGACAAAGCGGACATTATCAAAAAGTTGAAAACCGTTGGGTTTGAGTATTGCCCCCAACGCAATCGCTTTTGGTAATAGGTCTCAGCAATAGCATTTTAAGAGGGTGTGTCGAAACATAAAAAAATAAAACTCCATTTCTAAACTCGGACACACCCTCTTTCTATTATACACCCTTCAACAAAGAAATCCGCTACTTTTTATGCCGGTTGGCTCGTTTGCGGCGTATCTCGGCTTTCATCTTGGCGGCACCTGAATTGTGCAAGCCTGTGATGTAGGTTTTCTTCTTGGCTTTTGTCTTTATCTTGTTCTCTTCCTTGGGCTTGTCTTTCTTCCCTTTGAAGACAATGCCTCCACCGGTTATTACGTCTTGTATGTTCATAAGGTAAATGATAATTAAATGAAGAATGATGAATTAAGAATGAAGAATTAGAGTTTGTGAAGAAAGGTAATAAAACTCTCCTCCTTCCGGAAGGAGGAGTCCCCGAAGGGGGAGGTGGTAGGAGAAATATGCCGCGTAAGCGACTCCTATTTTTATCATTATATAAATAGGTCAAACCATTCTTTTCCTACCACCCCGCCCGTTGGGCACCCCTC
>CALUIQ010000241.1 GCA_944320735.1 uncultured Bacteroides sp.
TCCTTTTCTTCCGGACGGAAATCACCGTCAGCTTGCGGGCCGAAGTTCACAACCATATTTCCACCCATTGATACGGCATGCACAATCCGTTCCAACACTTCCAACGGAGTTTTTACATAGCTAATGGACCAATCTTTATGGTATCCCCATTGGTTTTCGGGCACCGTCATACAGGCTTCCCAGTCCCAACGGGTCACCTTCAAGTCTTTCACCGGGTCGGGCAGGCGGCGTTCGTAGCCCGATTCATAGTCGCCCATCAGATGGCCGTTGCTGTCAAAGTGACGCTTGCCGTAATCATCGGCACGTAAACGGCTGTTGATGGTAACACCCGGTATCAGTTCTTTCAGCATCTTCTCGGCATGAGCCGTCCACCAACCATTTTCCTTGATGCTGGCGTCCCACGTACCGTCAAACCAGAAATCCTTCACGGTCGGATAGCGTGTGGCAAGTTCTTTCAGTTGGTTGTCCGTAAATTCAAAGAAGCGCGCCATGGCTTCCTCGTCTTCTTTGGTCTTGATGCTGTAGCGGTAGTCGGGGTGACTCCAGTCCATCACCGAGAAATAGAAATGTACGTCAATGCCTTCGTCATTGTAGGCTTTCACCAATTCGCCCAAGATGTCTTTCTTATAAGGTGTCTGCGCCACGGTATATTTTGTATATTTGCTGGGCCACAAACAGAATCCTTCGTGATGCTTGGTGGTAATCTTCACGTATTTCACGCCCATCTGCTTGGCCATCTTCGCCCATGCCTTCGCGTCAAACTTCTCCGGATTCCATTGGTCCATTAACTTCATCCACTCATCAGAAGGTACCTTTGCCCACGACTTCAGCCATTCGGCGGCACCGTTATACACCTTGCCGTTCCACTCACCACCGGGAATGGCATACAATCCCCAATGGATGAAAGCCCCCAAACGGTTGTCACGGAACTTTTTCATGTCGGCATCTTGGCGTTTGCCCAAACGTTCCGCACCATATTTCAAAGGAATCTCCTGGTCAGCAGGCAAAACTTTCGGACGATCCTGCGCCACTGCCACTCCGCCCGTCAAGAGCAGTAATAAAACTGATACTTTAAAAAATCTATTCATGCTATTATTCATTTAAAAGGTTTGTTGCAAAGGACGTATTTTTTGCGTGAATCACCTTACTCTTTTCATCTTTTGTTTTGCTCAAAATCGCTTTTCGGACGTTTAAGACCATTTATCCAATAAAAGCCACGTCTTCATTCACCTATTTCGTTCCTTTGCCATAAAAGAAAAATGAGAATTTATAGGAAAAAAGTGCGCCAAGCATATTTGCCGACGCACTTCCCTCTACAGTATTCTATAAGGATCACCGATTGGTTTACTTCTCAGCATCAGCTTCTATCCAACCCGGATTCTGCTCCAAATTAGGATTCAACCGAATTTCTTCTGCCGGTATAGGCCATAGGTATCGGTAGTCATGCCAAGGCAATACGCCATTGATGGTTTGCTTGTATGGACTCTTCGGGTAACAAATGATGAATCCTTCATCGTCAATGAATACATCCTTGCCAATTACAGCCGCGGCAGCGGAACCTCCGTTTTTGCGATCCGTATGCGAACCGTCATACAACTCCTGCATTTCCTCCGTAAACTGCATACCGCGCAAAGGAACTGTAAACAAGTTACCGGCTTTCCATCGCATCAAGTCTTCGTAACGGTGGTTCTCCATAGCAAGCTCGATACGACGTTCACGGCGAATCTCACGCAACAGCGGGCTGACCGTGTAGTCCAATTTCTCGCTATAGATTTTATCCAAACGGGGATCTGCCGGTTCCTGACCTACAACCAAACGTGCCGTAGGATATTTGTCAAAGTCGAAACCAGCACGCTGCCGCAAAGCATTGATAGTTCTGTCCACTTGATCTTGTGTCAGTGTCCCGTTCAACTCATACTCCACTTCGGCATATATCAACAACAACTCGCCATAACGGAATTCGATAGCAGCTTGCGTGCCATTGGTCACAGCATCAATTTCTTCCTGGTCACCCATCCAATGCTTGATAAAGCGGTAACCGGTAACAGTGGAACCACTGGTACTATAGGAAATGGTAGGATATTGTATGCCATTGTCCGGATTCACTTCACCGTTCCCCCAAATAGTAACATATTCACCAGGACGGCATACAGTTTGGGTCAGGCGGGGGTCGCGGTTATCCAATTCTTTCCACATACCGTAACCCTTGAACAACGGGTTTACCTCGTAGTTCCCTTCCGTTCCGCCAATGTAAATGGGGCGTCCGTCCTCACACAGGTATTCTTCTATCAGCCCGCGGGTAGCGCCCATAGCCTGACGGTTGCTGTTGTTCTGGTCGTAGTAACGCTGGAAAGCATTTCCATATTCATTTTCGATATAGGTACGTCCCAAGATAACCTCAGGATTGCTGGAATATGCGTTGGGGCCTTTCACCGTAAACATGTGATAGTAAGAAGTGGCACCGTCGCCAGTGTACAACGAATATTTACCAAGCAAAGTTTCACAAGCCGTCTCGCACTCTTGCAGGAATTTGGTAGGATCCAATCCCAAGTCCGTATGATACTTACGGTAAGTTCCTTCGAAAAGGCAGATACGCGCTTTCAAGAAGTTAGCCATATCCTTGTTCAGACGGCCGGATTCCTCGCTTCCCTTTTCAGGCAGACCATCCACAGCTCGGTTAATACACATCAACACGGAGTCCATAACTTCGGCACGAGGGGTACGAGCCATCATAAGTTCTTCCGAATCAGTATTCAGTTCGCGCGTAAACCAAGGCACGTCGCCAAAGATCAATACTTTGCGATAATATTCCCAAGCCTTAAAGAAGTACGCCTCACCGGCATACTTGGCCAACGTTTCCGCAGGCAAATCGGCACGGGTATAGTGTGTCAGGAAGTAATTGACATTACGCAGGTCACTCCATGACCACCCATTGGCGTCTGAACCGGATCCTGTAGGAATCTTATTGGCTTCACCCAATTCAGTGAATTCGTTCCCCGTACGCACGGCATTGTCACTATACACATCACCGTATGCCAACGGGCTTCCGGTTACCGGAAGCGGATAAAGGTATTTGCTGTCCGACCAGCCACTTGCGTGTCCCTGTATCCAATTGGGGTACAGTTTGTTCAAGAACAGTTTCAAGTCACTTTCCGAAGTCCAGAAAGTTTCATCGGTCGGTACGTCCAGAGGATAACGTTCCATAAAGTCGTCGTTACATGCCACGAACGAGGCCGCCAATCCAATAGCTGCGATATAATGTTTCAGTCTCATATTCTTTATCATATATATAAGTGTATTTTATTAGAAATTGACTTGCACACCGAGAGCCAACGAACGCATCATCGGGTAAGACGACTGGATAGACTCGGGGTCAAATACGTTGGGCACTCCGGATATCTCAAACAGGTTATAAGCCGAGAGGTTGACACGCACCGTGTTCATCATAATCTTGCGCGTCCATTCACGCGGGAGCGTGTATCCCAAGCTCAGCGTCTTCAACCGAATGAACGCACCGTTGTACAGGTAACGGGTGTTGGTCGTCAAGTTTTGACCACGACCATACATATGGTATTTGGCGTTCGTATTATCCGGTGTCCACGAATTTATAAACGTGTCGTAGTTGCCGGCCTTACCACTACCACCGAAAAGCATAGTATCGCTAATGAATACATCACGTTTGGCTACACCTTGGAAGAAGATGTTCAGACTGAAGTCTTTCCAATAGAGATTCGTGTTCAAACCAAAGCGGAAACGAGGTGTATTGTTACCGATGACACGCAAGTCACCTGGGTTGTAAACCGTGTTTTCACCGTTACTTACCTTGCCATCAGGACCGGCATCGCTCTTGTTCTCATCATCACCCGGCGTACCACCCAAGTCGGCGAAGCGAAGGTCGCCCGGATACCAAGTGCTACTGATGTCGGTCTGGCTCGGACCGTTCAACGTGTACTTGCCGTTTTCGTCCACAGTGAAATCATCTTCCTGCAAGATACCAAGGCAGGTATAGCCCCAAATATCACCCATCACCATTCCGTCATACAAGGTAGACAATGACTTATTGGGGTTTCCATCGAACTTCTTGACTTTCGTCACATAGTCGGACAATACAAAGTTGATATCATAGTGGAAATCTTTGTTTACCCTATCACGCCAAGTCAGGCTGAGTTCCCAACCGTTGGTTCTCAAGATACCGGAATTCTTCTTAGGAGCAGAAGCACCCAATACGGCGGGATACTTGTCCGCAGCCATCAAGATGTCTTTCGTCTCACGCGTGTACCAGTCGAATGTAAAGTCAAGACGGTTTTGCAGGAATGTAGCGTCCAAACCGAAGTCCAAGGTTGTGGCTGTCTCCCATGTCAACGTCGGCGAAATCAGTCCGCCTTGCGAGATACCCATCGGACGAGTGCCACCCATATTCCATGCGACATAGTCCACACTGCTGTATTCAGAGATGTAAGCATAAGTATCTACTTCTTGGTTACCCAGCGATCCCCAAGAACCTCTCACTTTCAGATTGTCCAACCAATGGCGGGTAGGCTCCATAAACTTTTCTTCCGAAATTCTCCAACCTGCGGAGAAAGAAGGGAAGAACTTGAACCGGTCAGCCTTCGGGAAACGGGATGTTCCATCGTAACGTCCGTTGAACTCGAACAGGTAGCGGTTGTCATACACATAGTTGAAGCGTGCAAACATACCACGGATGGCCCAATGCTCGGCTTCATCGCCAGCGTATTGGTTGCCTGTAGCCGAATTGATGTAAGGCAGGTCAGCGTTCAATATGCCTTCAGCTTTAGCGTAGGTTTGGCGATAGGTGTACCATTCTTGGTTGAAACCGACCATGGCACCTATGTCATGTTTGCCGAAAGTCTTATTGTAATTTGTATACGCATTGATGGTATAGTAATCAGAATGTGTTACAGTCTCATCTACGCTGGAAGGATCCGTATGCGTCTTTACAATAGAGCTCCAATCATCCACAATGTATTCGCGAGTAGGAATCACTCGTTTTTGGAAGTACTCTTTGGGAGCGTATGAGAACTCACCTTTTACCGTCCACCCCGGCAGGATAGTGATGGTAGGCGTGATGTTGAACAGTAAGTTCTGGCGTTTCGTGTCGCGGGTCGCCCCATAAGCCAACCATCCCAATACATTGTCCGTCCACATATTGGGCTGCGGATCATCCGGACCTGTCATAATGGGACTACAGATGTTACGGCTCGTTTCGCCCATCATAGCACTCCACAATTTTCCTTTCTGCGGATTGAGGTAAGGTTCGTCAATGTTCAACGAGTTAAAACTAATTTTTGCGCTTACGTCAAACCAGTTGGTGATTTGCGTCTGTACGCTCATCAATCCGGTAAAGCGCTTTTGCGAATCCGTATTAATTTTGTACATACCTTCTTGACGTTGGTAGCCCAGTGAGAGGTAGTAACGGGTTTTTTCATTACCGCCGGAAACACTCACCGTGTGCTTCTGCATCGGCGTCCAATCTTTCACTGCCTCATCATACGGATTCATACTGCGTACCCACGAGAATTTAGAGTCGCTACCCTCCTGGTATATCCAATCAGGAGCGTTCTCGGGATCGTCTCTCCACGCCTTCTTGGCGGCAAGCAACTGTTCGTTCCAGGTTGAGACTGTTCCTCCTGTCAGTTCCGTCAATTGGTTGTCAGCTAACTGGATGGTATAAGCATCCATAATGTCCGGACGATGGGAAGGAGTGTTCCATTGCATATTAAAATTATAGGTCACATTAGGCTTCTGAGCCTTCGCACCGCTCTTGGTCGTCACCAACAATACGCCATAAGTAGCACGCGCACCGTAGATAGCGGCAGAAGCAGCATCTTTCAGCAAGGATACGTTCTCAACATCCGCAGGGTTGAGCATACTCAACGCCGTAGCGTCCATCTGCACGCCGTCCACCAATATCAATGGGCTACCCGTCTGAATTACCCAATCACCATCGTCGTTCTGCCCCATGGACGTACCACCACGCACGTTGAAAGTAGGTACAGACGTAGGATCACCTGATGTTGCGGATACGTTCAAGTTCGGGATGACACCTTCCAACGCTTGTCCCAGACTTCCCACCGGTTTGTTTTCTATCGTCTCATTATTAACAGAAGCCACGGCACCGGTCAGGTTTACTTTCTTCTGCGTACCAAAACCGACCACTACCACTTCGTCAATCATCTCAGAATCTTCCTTCAATACAACATCAATCGCACTCTTACCTCCTACTGCAATTTCCTGCGACTGGTATCCTACGAACGAAAAGACCAATACTGCATTATTACCCGACACGTTCAACGAGTATTTACCATCAATGTCGGTTACGGTACCAGTCCCAGTGTCTTTCACTCGGATGGTTACACCAATCATTGGTTCACCTGCGGCATCCTTTACCACACCCGTTACTGTACGACTTTGCTGCACAGTCTCAGACGCGAACGCCCCCCCCCCGTGGCGGGAAGAGCATTCGAATAACCATTTCCTATCGCACAGGACAGGAACAAGAAGAAAAGCGCACCTCGGCGAACCTTTCTCAACGCGAATAGCTCTTTCACATTTTTCATAATAATTTTAAGTAAACATTATAAAAACAACTATATTAAAAGCACACAAGATTCAGCACTACAACTGCTAAAATCTCTGCCGCAAAACTAATAAAATGTAAAATACAGGCTTTACTCAAATAGACATTTCTTTTGCTTAAAATCGTTTTGGCACTACAAAGTGCCCAATTTACAAACAATTGAGGCATAAATCTCGCTTAGTTGTCATTCTTTATAATGATTCTCCGCAATAAGGTGAACATAGGCAACACCGCATTAAACGACAATGGGAATTTATGTGTGTGTTTATTTTTCATCCGCAGATGACGCAGACAACGCGGATTTTTAAAGGGGCTTCGCCCAAATCCTTGTCATAAGCAGAGAAAAAATATTAAATCCGTGTCATCCGTGCCATCTGCGGATGAAAAATTAGGCAACACACTGCCCGATAAATTATCACTAAAGTTTCGCACCTTGAATAAAGGTCTGTAAAAGAGATCAAGTGAAGTTTATTTTTCGTAAATTTGTAGT
>CALUIQ010000242.1 GCA_944320735.1 uncultured Bacteroides sp.
AGTGCCATGGCTTGCGGCATATATTCGTTGAGGCCGCTCAGCGTGACATACGTGCGGCGATTGCCCGGCGATACGTAGAAGCTGCATGCCATGCGGTAGAATTCGCTCTTCACCTGTTCGGGTGTCAGGTCGCTGGTGCCTAAGTATTCCAAGTATTGGGCGGCAAGGCCGAGGGCTTTGTCTTGGTTGTTGCCCATATCGAAAAGGTAAACCAGTTCGAAGAGGTCGTCGCTGGTGTTCTGCTTGTAGAGCACGGGCACTCCCTTGCTTGTAGTCAGTTGTGTGAGGTCCTTGCTATAGTCCAAGAATACCGGTTCGATAGGCGTTGCAGCCGCTGCGCTGGCTTGCAGCTCTTTTAGGAATGCGCTGGCCGTGTCGCGGTTCATAGCAATGGGCGTAATCTGCGGTTTGTCTATCTTCTTCTCGTTGGGGTCTTTGCCTTGGCGTTTGTAGATGACGGCATAGTTGTCATCCTTCAGGTATTGGTTGGCGAAGGCCACGATGTCCTCCTTGGTCAGTTTGGACATACGGTCGAGCGCGGTCACCTCGTCGGCCCAGTTGCTGCCGTTTACGAAGGATTGCACAAACCAGTCGGCGCGTCCGGCGTTGCTGCCTGTCTGATAAAGCTGATAGAGTTTGAAGTTGTTGATGTTGGCCTCCATCATCTTCTCATCGAAGTCACCGTCGCGTAATTTCTTTATTTCGCCCAACAGAAGGTCTTTCACCTCGTCCAAAGTCTGTCCGGCTTTCGGGCGCGCCTGCATCAGCAGGATGCTGTAGTCTGCCAACGGATAAGCGAAGCTGTACGCCGAAAGCGTCTTTTGCTGTTGGGTCAAATCCAAATCAATCAGTCCGGCCTGCCCGTTATACAGGATTTGCGATACGATGTTCAGTGTTTCCAATTCCTTGCTGGCCGCTCCCGGGAAACGCCACGCCAAGGTGATGTTCTCGGCTTCAGGGCCTAACACTTCGCGTGTGATGGGTGCGGTGATCGGTTCTTCTTTCGCCAAGTTCAGTTTCGGCAGGTTGGGGTTGGGCTGCATATCGCCAAAATACTTGTCGATGGTGGCAATCATCTGGTCAGGGTCGAAATCACCGCTGAGGCAGATGGCCATATTGTTGGGCACGTACCATTCCTTATAATAATTCTTGATGTTGGTGATGGACGGGTTTTTCAAGTGTTCCTGCGTACCCAATACGGTCTGTGTGCCGTAAGGATGATGGGGGAAGAGTGCGGAGAACATATTTTCTATCACCTTGCGGGAGTCTTGTGTCAGCGACATATTCTTCTCTTCGTACACCGTCTCCAGTTCGGTGTGGAAACCGCGGATGACGCAATTCTTGAATCGTTCGGCTTGGATGCGCGCCCAGTTTTCCACTTCGTTGCTGGGGATGTCCTCCGTGTAGCAGGTCACGTCGTAGCTGGTATAGGCATTCGTGCCGTTGGCTCCGATGGCTGCCATCAGTTTGTCATATTCGTTGGGGATGGCATACTTTGAAGCCTCGTAAGAAAGGCTGTCGATGACGTGGTAGATGGCCTTGCGTTCTGTTTCGTCTGTAGTCTTGCGATAGACTTCGAATTGCTGTTCGATTTGGTCGAGCAAAGGCTTTTCAGCTTCGTAGTTTTGAGTCCCGAAGTGGGTCGTGCCTTTGAACATCAGGTGTTCAAAGTAGTGTGCCAGTCCGGTGGTCTCAGCCGGGTCGTTCTTGCCGCCCACACGCACGGCAATGTATGTCTGGATGCGCGGTTCGTCCTTGTTGACGGTCATATACACTTTCAGCCCGTTGTTCAGTGTGTAGATGCGCGCCTGTAGCGGGTCGTTGGGAACAGTCTCGTAGTTGTACTGCGCTGTTTGCGTACAGCTACTCAGGCCTAAAGCCGCCAATGCCAGCAGCGCTAAGCCGATTTTTCTAAGTAATACGTTCATAAATAGAGTTATTAGTATTGTTGTTGCTGCAAATATATCTGTTTTTTTCATACCTTTGCAACCTGAACGAAAATATTTTATTATGATTACCGCAGAACAACTGAAAGATATCAAAGACCGCACCGAAGCGTTGCACCGCTATCTGGACATTGACGGGAAGAAGATTCAAGTGGAAGAAGAACAACTCCGTACCCAGGCACCCGGCTTTTGGGATGACCAGAAGGCGGCCGAGGCGCAGATGAAGAAAGTGAAAAGCCTGCAACAATGGATTGCCGGTTACAATGAAGTCAAGACTTTGTCCGACGAGCTGCAACTGGCGTTCGATTTCTACAAGGATGAACTGGTGACCGAGGAAGAGGTGGACGAGGCGTATAAGAAAGCTTCGGAGGCCGTTGAGGCGTTGGAGTTGAAGAATATGCTGCGCGATGAGGCCGACCAGATGGATTGCGTGCTCAAGATAAACTCCGGAGCCGGTGGCACCGAGAGCCAGGACTGGGCCAGTATGTTGATGCGTATGTACTTACGCTATGCCGAGACACACGGCTACAAGGCTGTCATTGCCAACTTGCAGGAAGGTGACGAGGCCGGCATCAAGACTTGTACCATCGAAATAAGCGGCGATTACGCTTATGGGTATCTGAAAGGGGAGAATGGTGTACACCGCTTGGTGCGTGTGTCGCCCTATAACGCCCAAGGTAAACGTATGACATCCTTTGCGTCCGTATTTGTCACTCCTTTGGTAGATGATACCATTGAAGTGAACATTGAGCCGGCACGCATTTCGTGGGATACTTTCCGAAGCGGTGGCGCGGGTGGTCAGAATGTGAACAAGGTGGAATCCGGTGTGCGTTTGCGTTATCAATACAAAGACCCTTATACGGGCGAGGAGGAAGAAATCCTTATTGAAAATACCGAGACGCGCGACCAGCCTAAGAACCGCGAGAATGCCCTCCGCCTGCTTCGTTCTATGCTGTATGACAAGGAGATGAAGCATCGTATGGCTGAACAGGCTAAGATTGAGGCCGGCAAGAAGAAAATAGAGTGGGGCTCGCAAATCCGCAGCTATGTCTTCGACGACCGTCGGGTGAAAGACCATCGTACCAATTATCAGACCAGCGACGTGAACGGAGTGATGGACGGCAAGATAGACGGCTTTGTGAAGGCTT
>CALUIQ010000243.1 GCA_944320735.1 uncultured Bacteroides sp.
GAGAAACACTAAAAATTAATAGATAAATTATGGAAGTAAAAAAATCGCCTAAAGCAGACTTGGAGGGCAAGAGATCAACCTGGCTGCTCATCGGTTATGTCATTACGCTTGCTATCATGTTCGTGGCCTTCGAATGGAGTGAACGCGACGTGCAGATTGATACGAGCCAGGCAGTAGCCGATGTCGTGTTTGAAGAGGAAATCGAAATTCCTATTACGGAACAACCGGAAGAAGTTACTCCTCCGCCTGCTCCAGTTGAAGCACCCGCTATCGTAGAAACGTTGACTATCGTGGACGACGATATGGATGTAGAATCTACGCAAATCGCTTCTTCGGAAGAGACCGGTCAGGCCGTTGAAATCTCTTACGTGCCTCCTACGGTAGAAGAAGAGGAAGAAGTTGCCGAAGAGGAAATCTTCGAGGTTGTAGAACAAATGCCCGAATTCCCCAACGGTGGTATGGCTGGCTTGATGCAGTTCCTGAGCAAGAACATCAAGTACCCCACTATCGCACAGGAGAACGGAACGCAAGGACGTGTTACCGTACAGTTCGTTGTAAACCGTGACGGTAGTATCGTAGACGCAAAGGTTATCCGTGGTGTGGATCCCTACTTGGATAAGGAAGCCCTCCGCGTGATTAACTCTATGCCGAAGTGGAAACCGGGTATGCAACGTGGTAAACCCGTGCGTGTAAAATACACGGTGCCCGTGATGTTCAGATTGCAGTAATAACCCCTCATAAAAGGGAAAAGAGGTTGCCTATGTGCAGCCTCTTTTCGTTTCCTGCCACTGGTTTATAACACAAATGGGAAATTAGCTGGGTGTTTCATTTTTCATCCGCAGACGACACGGATAGCACGGATTTTTAATTTAAGAGCACAGAGTCACGGAGACACGGAGTTTTTATTTTATACGTCTTATAAATAAACTTTTCTCTGTGCCTTTGTGTCTGAAGTGTTTGAATAAAAAAATAAATCTGCGTCATCCGCGTCATCTGCGGATGAAAAATCAGGCGACACACTACCCGATAAATTATCATTTATATTATGTTCAAATTCTCCGAACTTCTCGAACTTATCAATACGCATATAGCCAGCCTCACTTTCAGCCGCAAGCCGCAAGGATTGTATGCACCCGTGTCCTACGTATTATCCTTGGGCGGCAAGCGCATCCGTCCGGTATTGATGCTGATGGCCTACAACTTGTATAAAGAAGATGTGAAATCCATCCTCAACCAAACCACAGGCATTGAAGTCTACCACAACTATACCCTGCTACACGATGACCTGATGGACCAAGCCGACCGCCGCCGCGGAAAAGCTACCGTCCATAAAGTATGGAACGAGAACACGGCCATCCTGTCAGGTGACGCCATGTTGGTATTGGCCTACCAATTTATGGCAGCTGACTGCCCGTCCTCCTCGTTGAAGAAAGTAACCGACTTGTTCAGCCTGACCGCTCTTGAGATTTGCGAAGGACAACAATATGACATGGAGTTTGAAACGCGCAACGACGTGACGGAAGCCGAATACATCGAAATGATTCGCCTGAAAACTTCAGTCCTGCTTGCCGCAAGCCTGAAAATTGGCGCATGGCTGGGAGGAGCGTCCGAGGAAGACGCCGCACGACTATACGATTTTGGCATGAACTTGGGAGTCGCCTTCCAACTGAAAGATGACTGGCTGGACGTGTACGGCAATCCGGAAGTCTTTGGCAAGAACATCGGCGGAGACATCTTGTGCAACAAGAAAACCTACTTGCTGATTCAAGCTTTGAAGCATGCCAACGAGGAGCAGTCCCGGCAACTTCAACAATGGCTGGACGCCACGGAGTACGAACCGACCGAAAAGATTGCCGCGGTCAAGAGCCTTTATGACGAAATAGGCGTAAACCGGATGTGCCTGCAAAAGATTGAGGAATATACAGCACTCGCCGCCAAGTCATTGGAGGAAGTGGATGTGCCGGCATCCGCCAAGGTGGAATTGAAAGACTTGATGAACCAACTGATGAAGCGGGAGGTGTAAATGTGTGTGTGCATTTTTCAGCCGCTAAATTATCATTTTATATATAACAACTTTAAATCATGCCCTACAGAAGATTGCCTAACACAGACCAAGCGCGTGTGCGAGCCTTGAAGGCCGTGTGCGAAATGGCGGACAAGAGCGATGACTTGTATGAAATGCCCGTCGACCTGAAGACACTGACCGCAGTACGGAACTTCCTGCCCCATTTCGAAGCGGCACAAGTGTACTACAAAGAATGTTTTGACAGACAGTCGAAAGAAGGCCGCAAGCATCAAAACAATGTAAAGACAGCACGCCTATACGTATCCCACTTCATTCAGGTGCTGAACTTGGCGGTTATCCGTTCGGAAGTCCGCAGGGCACACAAGGAATTTTATGGGCTTGACCCCAAGAACAACGCCCTTCCCGACCTCACCAGCGAGTCGGCTTTGGTAGACTGGGGACGAAAAATCATCGAAGGCGAAAACAAGCGCATCGCCCAAGGCGGCATCCCCATCTACAACCCCACTATTGCCAAAGTGAAAGTTCACTATGACATCTTCTACGAAAGCTACAACCGGCAGAAGAACCTGCAGGCACTGACCGAACGAAGCCTCAACGAGCTGTCGGCCATGCGCCCCGAAGCAGACGCCCTGATACTGAATGTATGGAACCAGGTAGAAAAGAAATTCGAGTTTGTCACTCCCAACGAGAAAAGGCTGGAAGTATGCCGAAACTACGGTATGATTTACTACTACCGCACCAGTGAAAAACTGAAAGCCGAAGAAAAAAGAGCGTGCCCCCTATTCCCAAGTATGCAACTATGATAGATACCCACTCACATCTCTTCTTGGAAGAATTCAAGGATGACCTGCCGGACGTCATGGCTCGCGCCCGCGAAGCCGGAGTCAGTCACATCTTTATGCCCAACATTGACAGTACTTCGATAGAGCCTATGCTTCGCGTTTGCCACGCCTACGCAAAGTATTGTTTCCCGATGATTGGGCTGCACCCCACCTCGGTCGACAAGAACTACGAAGACGAGCTTCGTGTCATGGAGCAAGAGTTGTCCACACGCAGGAAAGAGTACGTGGGCATCGGCGAAATCGGCATGGACCTCTATTGGGACCAGACCTACGCAGCCGAGCAACAAATCGTACTGAAACGCCAACTTGATTGGGCGCTCGCCTACGACCTTCCGGTCGTGATTCATTGCCGCGAAGCGTTCTCCTATATATATAAGGTATTAGAGCCTTACCGCGGCACCCCGCTCCGTGGAATCTTCCACAGTTTTACGGGCACGCTCGAAGAAGCGCAAAGCATCTTGTCGTTCCCCCATTTTCTGATTGGCGTCAACGGAGTCGTCACCTTCAAGAAATCGACCCTTCCCGAAGTCCTCCCCCACATACCGTTGGAAAGAATCGTATTGGAGACCGACTCGCCCTATCTGACCCCGACACCTTACCGCGGAAAGCGGAATGAAAGCTCTTTTATAAAATATACCTTAATGAAGGTGGCCGAAGTCTATGGGCTTTCCCCCGAAGAAATATCAAAAACCACTTCGAAAACCGCTTTAAAAGTGTTCGAAATACCCGAATAAGGCCGCAAAGGTTTTAAAGTTTATTAATTTTGGTACTTTCGCAAAGATTTAAAGCAAAGAATGTAACGTGAGAACGAAAAAAAGAATACATTTGTAGCTGAAAACGTTCGAGGGGCACAAAAGTAAGCAAAAAGTGCGCAGCAGAAATAGAAAAGGAGAGATGCTCGAGTGGTTGAAGAGGCACGCCTGGAAAGCGTGTATACTCCTAAAGGGTATCGGGGGTTCGAATCCCCCTCTCTCCGCAAGATGAAAGACATGAAGCGAATGAATGAAAGAAAACAAATAAATATCATAAGTAATTCAATTAATTAATCTTAAAAAATTAGACACACAATGAAAAAGTTATTTGCAATTGTTGCTGTGATGGGAGCCTTGACATTTGGCTCAACTCAATTGG
>CALUIQ010000244.1 GCA_944320735.1 uncultured Bacteroides sp.
CGCTTCTTCGGGCGACAGGTCTTGGCCTGCCAGCACCTGTTGTTTCAAGGAATCAATATTCATATATATATAGGTATAGGACGAATCCGCCGTGTGGGCCTGCTTGCGGAGCGAGCGGTCCGCCACACCCTTCGCGAGGTGCCCGATGGTCACTTCGCGCCCCATGCTGGCAAAGGCGGCATATCGCCCATGGTTCCAGCGGCGGAAGCGCAGGGCGGTGCGGGGATGCAGGTTTCTTTTCTTCATTCGGATTCGTTTTTGTTTTAAGCAGGGCAAAGGTAATGTAAATCGGTCGAAAATCATCGAGGCTCGACCGAAAATGTTTCCCGGAGATGCGCTTCCTTTCATTTTTATGGAAATTTCTTTCGAAATAGTTTTATTATATGTAAAATATGTTTAGCTTTGCGCGAAAGATTGAAAAAACTCATTAACAAAACCTTTTTAATATTATGGACCAAAAAAGAGTTTACACCTTTGGTAACGGCCACGCGGAAGGCAAGGCCGACATGAGAAACCTGCTGGGTGGCAAGGGCGCCAACCTGGCCGAAATGAACCTTATTGGAGTTCCGGTTCCTCCCGGATTCACTATCACTACGGAAGTTTGTACGGAATATAATGAGAAAGGGCGCGACAGCGTCGTGGCTCTGCTGAAGGATGACGTGGAGAAATCTATCGCCCACATCGAGGGCTTGATGAACTCCAAGTTTGGCGACGTGGAGAACCCGTTGCTGGTATCCGTCCGTTCGGGTGCCCGCGCTTCTATGCCGGGTATGATGGACACCATCCTGAACTTGGGTCTGAATGACGAAGTAGTGGAAGGACTAGCTCGCAAGACGCAGAACGACCGCTTCGCGTGGGACTCTTACCGCCGCTTCGTGCAGATGTACGGCGACGTGGTGTTGGGTATGAAGCCGACGAACAAGGATGACATCGACCCCTTTGAGGCCATCATCGAGGACGTGAAGCATGCCAAAGGCGTGAAGCTGGACAACGAGCTGGACGTGGACGACCTGCGGGAACTGGTGAAACGCTTCAAGGCGGCCGTAAAGGAACGCACCGGACAAGACTTCCCGACCAACGCTTACGAGCAGTTGTGGGGAGCCATCTGCGCCGTATTCAACTCGTGGATGAACGAGCGTGCCATCCTCTACCGCAAGATGGAAGGCATACCCGATGAATGGGGAACGGCCGTCAACGTACAGGCGATGGTATTCGGCAACATGGGCGACACGTCGGCTACGGGCGTATGCTTCAGCCGTGACGCCGCCACGGGCGAAGACCTCTTCAACGGTGAATACCTGATCAATGCCCAAGGTGAGGACGTGGTGGCAGGTATCCGCACGCCGCAACAAATCACGAAGATAGGCTCTCAGCGCTGGGCACAACTGCAAGGCATCAGCGAGGAAGAGCGTTTCACCAAATATCCGTCTATGGAAGAAGCCATGCCGGAAATCTACAAGCAGCTGGACGAACTGCAAACCAAGCTGGAGAACCACTATCACGACATGCAGGACATGGAGTTCACCGTGCAGGAAGGCAAGCTGTGGTTCTTGCAGACCCGCAACGGCAAGCGTACCGGCGCGGCTATGGTGCGCATCGCTATGGAAATGCTGGAGCAGGGCTTGATAGACGAAAAGACGGCCATCAAGCGTTGCGAGCCCAACAAGCTGGACGAGCTGCTGCATCCCGTATTCGACAAGGAAGAGCTTCGCAAAGCCAAAGTGCTGACCCGCGGACTTCCCGCTTCTCCGGGTGCCGCCTGCGGCCAGATTGTATTCTTTGCTGATGACGCCGCCAAATGGCGTGCCGACGGACACCGCATCATTATGGTACGTATCGAGACTTCTCCCGAAGACTTGGCGGGTATGACCGTTGCCGAGGGTATCCTGACTGCCCGTGGAGGTATGACCTCGCATGCAGCCGTAGTGGCTCGCGGTATGGGCAAGTGCTGCGTATCGGGTGCCGGTGCCATTAATGTAGACTATAAGGCACGCACGGTCGAAATCGACGGTGTCGTATTGAAGGAAGGTGACTACATCTCACTGAACGGCAGCACGGGCGAAGTGTACCAGGGCGAAGTTCCGACGAAGGCAGCCGAAGTGTCCGGTAACTTTGCCAAGCTGATGGACTTGTGCAGCAAATACACCCGCTTGCAGGTTCGCACCAATGCCGATACGCCACACGATGCCGAAGTGGCTCGTAAGTTTGGGGCCGTAGGTATCGGACTGTGCCGTACAGAGCATATGTTCTTCGAGAATCAGAAGATTATCGCTATGCGCGAGATGATTTTGGCTCCGGACGCTGAAGGCCGCAAGAAAGCACTCCGCAAACTGTTGCCTTACCAGAAGAGCGACTTCAAGGGCATCTTCAAGGCTATGGACGGTTATCCCGTCAACATCCGTCTGCTCGACCCGCCTTTGCACGAGTTCGTTCCCCACGATCAAAAAGGACAGGAAGAAATGGCCGAAGCCATGGGCGTGACGGTAGAATACATCCGCCAACGCGTGGACAGCCTTTGCGAGCACAACCCGATGTTGGGTCACCGCGGATGCCGTCTGGGCAACACCTACCCTGAAATCACCGAAATGCAGACCGAAGCCATCTTGGGTGCCGCTTGCGAGTTGAAGAAAGAAGGCTACGACCCGCATCCCGAAATCATGGTGCCGCTCATCGGTATCCTGTATGAGTTCGAAGCCCAGGAGAAGATTATCCGCGCTACGGCTCAGAAAGTATTTGAGGAAGAAGGCATCGAAGTACCATTCAAAGTAGGTACGATGATAGAGATTCCGCGTGCCGCCCTGACCGCCAACCGCATTGCTACACACGCCGAATACTTCTCTTTCGGTACGAACGACTTGACGCAGATGACCTTCGGCTACTCGCGCGACGACATCGCCTCCTTCTTGCCGGTATATCTGGAGAAGAAGATTCTGAAGGTAGACCCCTTCCAGGTGCTCGACCAAAAGGGTGTAGGCCAACTCATCCAAATGGCCGTAGAGAAAGGCCGCTCCGTACGCCCCGACCTGAAGTGTGGTATCTGCGGTGAGCACGGCGGCGAGCCTTCATCCGTGAAGTTCTGCCACAAGGTAGGTTTGAACTACGTCAGCTGCTCTCCGTTCCGCGTGCCCATCGCACGTTTGGCAGCGGCGCAGGCTGCAATAGAGGATACTCTCTAAGATTATCTTAAACATTGATTTAGGCTGTAATGTCCTGTATGACAGGCGTTACAGCCTAAACTGTTTTTATACGGTTCGTTCATTTGACCGCATA
>CALUIQ010000245.1 GCA_944320735.1 uncultured Bacteroides sp.
CGGTGCAGGCGGTCACGATACGCTTTGCGGCTGAAGACGATAACAATCAGCAGGGCCACGGCTATGGAGACACCTATCAAGATGCTGTCATCCCGTTCCCGGCTGACGCGGGCATGAGCTTCGGCCAGTTGGTCGTTAGCGTATTTCTCCTTGACTTCCGCCACTTGAACGGACGTCTGTTGCAGTGCGGCCGCAGGTTGGTAATGGAAGAGGGAGTCGGCTGCCCAGGCGGCAAGGTCAGGACGCTTCTTCGCCTGGTAGTATTGAAAGAGCATCTCGTAGACGTGATAGCGGATGTTGTTCTGACGGGCAGGCAGGGCAAGGGCCTGGTCGATGTACACTTGCGCCGAGTCGGGACGGTCGAGCTGGAGGAATACGGTAATGAGGGAGAACAGCGTGGCGCCTTTCTGATCGAGAAACGTGCGAAATGCGAAATCTTTTGTCTCTTGCAGCAGAGGCAGGGCCTCGTAGGGATGCTGACGGGCTGAGTAGAGTCCGGCGAGCTCGTATTTGGCCACCATCTCGTTAAACTCATCCCCTGCCTCGCGCGCCAGTTCAGCCGCCTTTCGGTAGTGGGCGACGCCTTCCTGCCAACGGTCGTAGAGGGAATCGCCGGGCAAGGCAGCGATGTACAGACGTCCCAAGTTGGCATGGCAAGAGGACAAGCGGGAAGCGTCGCCCAATTGCTCGGCCAGGCGCATGGCGTTCCCGTAGGCTTCCGTTGCCTCAAAACGCAGTTTGGTGCGCAAGAGATATAATTCGCCCAACCTCATCCAGCACAGCAGCACTTGCGTCGAGTCGCCCGCTTGGCGGGCGAGGCTGAGTGCCTTTTGGTACGTCAGTTGGGCATCGGCGACATTCCCTCTCCGCTCCAAGCCCATGCCGTGCAGCACGAGGGCGCGACATCGCTCACGGGGTGTGCCGTACTTTTCCAGGTAATCGACAAGGGGTGCCGTTACGGAGTCGGGTGCAATTTGCTGGGTTTTGAAAGCGGTCAGCCACTCACGCACCAGACGGCGCACCACCCGTTCGTGCTCATCAGCATCGGGAACAGCCTGTTCGAAGGAGTCCAATCGGGCGAAGTCTGTTTGCCTGTCCGTGGAAGTTGATGAAAGAATGTCGAGCAAGGCTTCGCGACGGGCTTGGCTGCCGCCTCCGCACGAAGCGGCCAGCAGGCAGACAGCCAGCCCGAATAGGAGAATGTAGCGTATCTTTCGCATCCGAATAATCATTTGTGGTTATCAATTTGGACGCAAAAGTAAACATTTCCCTCTACACTTCCAAACCTATGGTCTCATTTCCACTTACATACGGCTCCGCTGCTCCTGTCCGGCACCCGTGCCCTTGTACTTGCTCTTCGAGGGGTTGAACTTGTAGCGCAGGGTCAGCGTGAAACGGCGGCGTGTCTCCTGATCGATGGTCATCAGGCGATTGCCGCTATAGATGGTGCCGCTGTACGTGTTGGTGTTCAGCAGATCTGTGGCACTCAGTTGCAGGCTGAGTCGTTCGTTGAGGAAACTCTTGCGCAGGCTGAGGTCGATGGAGCCCAACATCTTTTGCCGGGCATTCTCTTGGTCGCCGGGCGTCATCAGGGAGAAGTCGGCATCGAGCATGAAGCCGCGAGGCAGGTTGAAGTTGTTGTTCCACGTAAAGTAGCCTACCGGATTGTTGAAGTCTTTCCGCGTGCCGCCGGGCATATCCACCATATACCATTGCTGGAGGTACATTAGCGTGAGTTGGGGCGACCAGATGCCGATGGTGGGCGAAAAGGACAGGGTGGCGTTGAGATTGTCCATGTCGCCCTTGTTCTCATAAATCAGCAGCATGACGGTGGGATCTTCTTCCGAATAAGCCCTGCCAATCTGAACCATCACGTCCTTGGTATGCGCATAGCCCATGTTGAAGTAAATCCACTTCCACGAAGCATCCAGCGACAGGCGTTGGATAATGGAAGGCTGGAGCAACGGGTTACCGCCCTCGTAGGTGTAACGGTTAGCGTAGGTGAGGTTGCTCCGCAGGTTCCAGTATGACGGACGGGCGATGCTGCCCGAATAGTTCAGTGAGAGCTGTGCCTTGCCCACGGGCAGGGAGAGACCCAGCGTGGGAAACACATTATCATACTTACGGCTCTGCTCATCCACCCGGATGCCACCCTCGTAGTAGTCGGACGTGATGTGCTCGTAGCGGACACCGGCCTGGGCTTGCAGGTTGCCGAAGGCGCGGCTGTACTCCAAGAAAGCCGAGGCGGCGTTCTCCTCGATGTTGCTCAGGTTGTTTGTCAGTATGCCTTGGTCGTTCAGGAAGGTGTTGTCTCGGTTGGTGTAGGTATATTCCCCGCCGAAGGAGAGGCTACCTTCCCACAGGGGACGACTGACGATGAGCTTGGCGGCATAGAGCGTATTCTCGTCCTTGTTGTAGGTGGTGACGCGCTGCTCCTGCAAGATGCCGCCCGCCGGGGTATATTGCTCGGTCATGTCCTGCACAATCTTGCTGTACGACCACAGGCCGTCAGCGTTGAAATCGATGTTCCAATCGCCCGCCTGCCCGTTGTAGTAGACGTTGAGGGAGTGGCTGGTGGCGGGATTGTCTTGCGTGCCCCGACTGGTGTTCTCCTCATAGAGCACATTGTCCTGATAGACCACCGAGGCCATGGGGTCGATGTTGAACTGATCCTCCGGCGAGCGGTCGAAGTCGTAGCGGGCACCGATGGAATGACGGTCGTTGAACTGGTAGTTCATCGAGAGCATCGTGGAAAGGTATTTGCTGCGTCCCTCCGTGCGGATGTCGCTCACCTGCCGCCACGTCTTGTCGAGAAAAGTTTCGGTGGTCAGCGTCTTATTGTCCTCGCCCCGCAGATCCGAACCGTAGAGCATACCACTTAAGTCGAACCCGCCCTTGCGGTAGTTGAAGTTGAATTGGTCGAGCACAATCCAGTCGTATTGATAGCGCGTGAGGAAGCGGTTGTTCACGCCGAAGCCCTCGCCCTGCGGCTTCTTGGTGTAGATGCGTACCACGGCTTTCACCTCGGCGTCATACCGTGCGCCGGGATTTCGCACCACCTCCACCCGCTTGATGTTCTCGCTCTCCAGTTGGTCCAGCTCCGAGGCGTCGCGCATCTTGCGCCCATTGATGTAGATTTCCGCCGTGCCCGAACCAAAGACGTTCACCGCCCCGTCATCCGCCGACACGCCGGGCAGCTTGTTCAGCAAGTCGTTGCCCGTGCCCGCCTTCTCCAGGATGCTGCCTTGCACGGTGGTCACCTGTGCATCGCCTTTCAGCCTCACCTTGGGCATATCCGCCTTCACCACCACTTCGCTCAGCATCTGCGCATCGGGCTGTAGTTGCAGCGTGCCGAGGTCTTGCCCCGTACACCTTTTATATAAGGTAGCATAGCCGATGGAGGAAATGCGGATAAGCCGGTTGTCGCATGCAGCATTCAGGCTGAACGTTCCGTCTTCCGCACTGACACTGCCCGTCACGAAAGCGGAGTCGGGCAAGGAGAGCAGCACGATGTTGGCGTACGGCAAGGGTTGGTTCTTCTCGTCAATGAGTTTTCCCGTCAGGGTCTGCGCCTGCGTGGCAAGTGCCGCCAGCAGGCAAGCGCAAAGAAAAGCGATTCGTCTATTCATATCTGTATAGTTGTTAAAGTTACCATTCACATTCTTACGTTAGACGTACAAAGCCGTCCTACGGTTGCATAACGGCGCAAAATTAGTGCAATCCTTTGGGATGACCTTGCTATACAGCTATACAAGAAAATCCTTATAAGTCACAGGAAGCCAAGCATATATGAATAATCATTGGAAAGATTAGCTATACAAATGGGAAATTAACGCACTGAATTAGAAGAACGCAGACTACGCAGACTGGCGCAGAGGCTCGCAGAGGATAAAGGGCTTCGCCTGTCTGCACAGAGAAAATATTAGTCTGCGTTCATCTGCGTATTCTGCATCGTCTGCGTTCCCCTGTGACAGATAAATTATCATTTAATACGCCGCCCCGTCCCTTTAAATGTGGCGGTGCTTTCTTTTAAATGTCCCTATGGTTTGGCGAGCATAATCCACTGTTTTAGGAGGTACAAACCTATGGTTTTTGACATGCAAACCTATGGTTTTGATCCCATAAACCTATGGTAATCCAAAGACGAAGCCTTCACGCCTTCACGGCCTTGCAACAAGCTGTCCCTGAACAGAATAGTGTGAAAGATACATCCTTCACGTGAAGTTTCACGCTACATCCGTCTAATGCAGACCTGCCAAAATCGTACAGAAAAGGGCGAAATCGTACATTCTGTAAATGAATGCGTACAACAACTGCCCTTCACAACGAATAGGTACAGGAAACACTGTGAAGCATCCGTGAAGAATGTATCCTTCACAGCATTTCATTCAAATACAACAGGTTGCAGGAGCGTGAAGGTGTGAAGGCGTGAAAACTGAAAAGGCCTATGGTTTGCGAAAGAAAGAGGTTCATCTGATATTCAAAAGAGGATAATCCTATATGGCGGAGAGGATAATCCTCTTTTGAAAATAGGATAATCCTCTCTGGCCGGGGCATTTTGTAATACAAGCAAGCTGCGTTGACAAAGTAAGCAAGGATACTTGGGCATTTCAGCAAGCTGACTTGGCAAAGTAAGCAAGGATACTTTTTGTTGCAGCAAAAAAGGCTGTGCCCGCAATTACGCCGGACACAGCCTTTTGGTTATTATGAATTCTAACTATAAAAATCAGAAGAACAAGTAACGTTCATCCTTTACATTGGCCTTCAGGTAAAGGTCGTTGATGAACTGACGGGCAATGTTGGTGTACATACTCTCAATTCTGTCTTCTTCCGCAGCTTGGTCGAAGGTTTCGTTCATCTTCTCCTCAGCATAGGGTTGGAGAACGAATACGCCACCGTTACCCTTGATGGGAGCACTCAGCTGGTTGACTTCGCCCACAGAAGCGTATGCGCTGACCATCGGCTCGCTGGTACGCAAAGTCGACACAAAAGCAGAAGCACCGAAAGTGACATGTTTCACAGAATCGGAAACGGCATTGGCCATGCCTTTGTATTGGTCGAAAGAAGTGGCACCGGCAGCTTTTATGTCTGCCATAATCTTCTCGGCTTTCTTGTCACGCATTACCTCGGCACGCAAATCGTTGCGAACCAATGCCAACGGACGATAACCTTCGGGCACTACGGATACCAGACCTACCACCATCATATGGTCGCTCTCGCCACACTCATAGAGTCCGGAAACTTCACCCGGCTTGGCCGAGAAAGCCCAACGCAACGCGTCTTTCGTGCCACTGACACCACCAATGTTATGCTCTGTGCTATAGAGGTCGCGACGGTCGAGCAGGCGATAACCCGCGTCTTCCGCATTGGCCACCATCTTTTCTACGGTATTGTTGGTTGCAATGAATTCGCTGAAGTCGTTGTACGCCTTGCTGTAGGTTTCCTTGCTGAACTCTACCGGACGCTTTACAATGGCTACTTTATATTTGTCCGTCACAGCCTTGCGGTCCGTCACTTGCAGGATGACATTGGCTTGAGCCAACGCAATGTTTTGCAAGTCGTTCTTGGCGGCAGTAGTAACGGCAGCCACATACTTCAGGTTGTCGCCTTCCAAGTCGGCTCCTTCATAGTTGACCGAAGAAATCCATACGGGCTCACCCGTTTGGCCATATTTCTTGGCCACTTCCTCAAAGTCAGCCCCGCCCTTGATGGCATTGTAAATGCTGTCGGCCAAAGTTTTGGTCTTGTCCGCATTCTCGGCTACCACCTGAATCTGACGATATTGGATGGAGTCGGGCATGGAAGCCTTGGCCAACTTCTTGAACGAAGTCATCGTATTGTCTCCGGCATAGTAGTAAGGGCCGAACACATCGCCCATAGCTACCGAGTCGAGACGAGCCACGACATCACGAGGCAAAGCACGTGTGGTATAGAACAAGTCTACGTAGGGACGGTCGGAACCGGTAGAACGGACAAACGTAGCATAGTCTGATGTCGTAGAAGCCAACTGAACGGTATATTCGTCCATCTCCTTGCGCAGAGCCGCCTTGTCTTCATCGCTGGCCGTTACCTGCACATCGATGTACTTGATGTTGCGTGTCTCCACATACTGACGATACTGTTCTTTCTTGGCATCGTAAGCAGCCTGCAAGTCGGCATCCTTGATGACAATCGTAGAATCTACGATGGAAGAATAAGGAATCGCCGCCAACAACATATCCGTCTGGTTGACACGAGCATCGAAAGAAGCCTGCGCCTCAATAGGATTGGAAATCAGTGACTGAGAAATCAACGCCGCATATTTTTCTTGCAGACGAGACTGAACGATGGTCTTTTCTACAAACGACCAGATTTTATACATAGACTCGTAATAATCTACATATTGAGTCGGCATCTGCGCACGGTTCAACTTGGCATAATCCGCCAAGAACTTCATCAGCATGTCCTTATCGAAAGCACCTGTCTGAGGATTAACAAAAGGCGTGCGAGCCAACATCGGGTGACGGCCTTCGTTGATGATGGACTTCAGTTCGGCATCGGATACGGTCAACCCCAATTTCTTGGCTTCGGCCTCAACCAACTGATTGTTGACGTACGTGCGCCATACTTCATCATGAAGCTGATTCATTTGCGCGTCATTCAAGGCGTTCATTCCACTTGTCAGCTTTACCACTTCGGTATATTCTTCTACCATTTTCTGATAATCCTGAGCGGAAAGAGTCTCGCCGTTCACCTCACCTACATCTTGTGACTGGTGTGGCTGGAGCACCTGCCAAGCATCGCCCGCAATGAAGGCGAACAGGGCCAAGCCGACAGCAATCACCAATAATGGTCCTTTGGACCGAATGTTTTGTAATGTTGCCATTTCTTTTTAATTGATTTATTTGTTTACTATTTTTCTTCCTTACTTATTTTAGCGCACGAAGATACAAAAAATGCAAATACACATCTACGTAATCGGCTAAAAATTTATGTTTTATGTACTATTCCGTGACTTTCAACCGCACTAATTCGATTTTTGTAGCACTCATTTTGATTATTCTGAACTGAAAATCTCCTACTTTGATGACTTCATTGAGCTTGGGAAAACTTTGATAAGCATTCAGTATCAAGCCGCCAATCGTGACATAATCGTCGGATTCGGGCAAGCTCAAATCGAACGTCTCGTTCACTTTCTCAATCTCCAAGCGGGCAGAAAGTACATATTCGTGTTCGGCCACCTGCTTGCAAACGTAGGTCGTATTGTCGTGTTCATCCTCGATATCGCCAAAGATTTCTTCCACCAAATCCTCCAATGACACGATGCCGGAGGTCCCTCCGAACTCATCCACCACGACAGCCAAGGTCTTCTTCTGCTGCATAAAGAGTTTCATCAGCTTATGGGCGGGCATAGTTTCCGGCACAATGGGAATGTTCTTCACATGGCCTTGCCAGTCGGCATCGGTGCGAAACATCTCGGAAGAATGGATGTAACCTACCACATTATCGATGTTTCCTTCGTAAACTATGATTTTGGACAATCCCGACTCTACAAACAATGCCTTCAGCTCGGCAAGGGGAGTAGCGGTGTCTACCGCCACGACTTCCGGACGGGGAACGATGCAATCGCGCACTTTGATGGAGGAAAAATCGAGCGCGTTTTGGAATATCTTCACTTCCGTATCCAGCTCTTCCTCATCCTCGGCATTCTCGATGCTCGACTGGACAAAGTTATCCAAATCGCCCCGGCCAAAAGCCTTGGACGAAGCTTCCCTATTGATCTTCACTCCAAACAGGCGCAGGCAAAGCCAAGACAGGAAGGAAACCAGCTTGGACACCGGAAACAAAATGACATAACATAAAAACAAGGGGACGGCACAGACACGCAAAGTGCCGTTGGGATGAATCTTGAAGAGGTTTTTGGCCACGAACTCTATCAGCATCAAGATGAGCAGGGAAGCGATTACCACCTGCAAAAGCATCAGCAACCAATGGTTGGCGGCAAGATCTTCCGGCAGGTATGCTTCCACCAAAGTAGCCGTCAGTATGCCATACACGACCAAAGCAAGCGTATTGCCCACCAACATTGTGGAAATAAAATCATTAGGGTTGCGGAAGAAATAGCTCAGGATTTTATCCGGAAATCCTTGCTTGCGCTCCATCTCAAAGCGCAATTTGTCCACCGACAAATAAGCGGCTTCCATCCCTGAAAAAAAAGCACAGAAGCCCAACGCCATCAGCACATATCCAACTGTATCCATCGCTTCGCCTTAACTGACGGTATCCGTTTGCAACGTATCGACCTGCAACGAGTCCGAAGGAGTAGCCGCACCCGCTTCGTCAATGTAGAAAATACCGTTCGTCTTATAAAATTTATAACGTGTCATTTGTTCATTCGATTCAAAGCCAACGGCATAAATGATTTGATCCGGTTGCTCTATGCGGACTTCTTTATCCGAATAAACCCGTTTCTTATTCTGATCCCAATACAACAGCTCCGTATCGAATTTCTCTCCCTTCACATTCTGGATGTGTACATTCCCTATCAGTTTCCAAAGGCGTTGCTTATCATAATAATAGGCTGTATCAGACTCTATACTGGCTTCTACTTGAAACAATGAATCGAACCTCTCCACATAAACGCCTTTCTCGAAAGCCCAATAGGAAGGAGACTTACGGTCGTAGACTTGCCACTCTTCGGCATTGATGCGATAGCGTATCACACCCGAATCGGACACCAGCGTAGTCACTCCCCGCGTATCCATCACGGGCAAGGAATCGCGCTCGGTAATGGCTGCGCCCATCTCCTTGTCTCCTCCCGAACAGGCGGATATTAAAACAAGCATAACCATTGCCGCTATGGCAATGGTTATGCTTACATTATTTGACTGAACCTTAACAGGTTGTAGAATCATAAGTTACTATTATCTAATAGTGGTAGACTCACCAATCCAGCCACCGACAGTGATGCGGTCGCCTTTCTTGTAACCCAACATAAAGAGGTCTTGGCTCTCGGGCAGGTGAGCGGAATAAGTACGAATCAACTCGTTAGCCTGTTCAGCCACAGAGGGGTCAATAGACTTAGCTCTCTGAAGTTTGTCCAGCACTACATAGTACGTACATCTGTTCAGTGCGCCTTCATCGCTCCAACGGGGGCTTGAACCGTATGCCTGAGCCAAGAGGATATAAGCGTTGGCAAATTCAGGATTGAACTCCAATGCCTTGTAGCAATAGCTCTTCACTTGCGAATATTTCTTTGCACCGAACATAGCACCAGCGGCGGCATAAGCCATCTCTGCCTTCTTGGCATTGTCTGTCTCCATACCAATAGCTTCATCAAAATACTTCACAGCAGAATCATAATCACCTTTCTTATAGGCTTGATAACCGCAACCTACAGCAGCATCAGCCGTGGGGTTAATCTTGTACATATAATAAGATGCCTGGAAGTAAGCGTCACTTTCCGTACACTTCATCATCTTCAGCACGTTGATAGCTTTCTTCAAGAAAGTAGAGTCATTTTGGTTAGCCTCCACCTGCGGACCATAGATATTTTGCAAAGATTCGCAATCGGCCACGCCACTATTGATGAAGATAGCCACAAGGTTTTCGCGAACCTTAGTCATATTCTTCTTGGCAGACTCCTTGGTAGCGGCGGCGATAGCGTCATCGGCATACTTCGTTGCGTTAAGATAGTCCGTGAAGAACTGTTCTGTGTGGTTCGGGTCAGCCTTCACCAAACGCATAGAGCAATCCAAGAAGTAGAACAAATTACTACCCAAAGACTCTTGTTTCTCAGCTTCCACTGATACTTTCAGCCATTCATAAGCTTGTTTCACATCAGGTTTCGGAGCGTATTGCAGATAGTCTACAGCCTTACGTCCCTTAGCGCCCTCTACGCCGTAATTCAATTTGGTTCCTTTGGCCAAGAAATCGGGAATATGCTTCATTTCCAAATCATATACCCCCATCAATTCATTGAAATACTTCTGGTAGTCAGCAGAGTTACGATCCTTAATCCCCTTCAAGAAATTCTCAAGGATTTTTTTCGCATCCGTATAGGTGTAATAGCGCAATGTCGGACAATCTTTCAACACTGCCATGCAAGGAGCGTAAGCGTCCTTAAAGTTACCGGCCTTTACGGCCTCGTGAGAAATACTACTGTTGGCATTACAGTCACTTTGTGCGAAAGCACAGGTTGCCCCCGCCGAAAGGAGCATTGCCGCTACGAGCGTCTTAATTTTCATTGTATTTAAATTTTAGTTATAATATATTGTCTATTTATCTTTCTCTTCACCCAAAGTTATTCCACCCTACTCTTGAAGAACCAGCGTTCGTTGAAGGTGATGCCAATACTGATACGCAACGTGTTCTCGTCCAAGAACGAAGGATGCTTACCTTTCACCCTCACATACTGCGCCGTCACACTCAGCAACGAACGTGTACGCACCAACGGGAAAGCGAAGCCGCCGGAGACACCGTATTCATCGGCCGCACGCAGTCCGTTTATCTTATAATAGGGCTGCGAATAATAGGCTCCCAGACGATACTTGATATGAGCCAAATAACTCCGTCCCATCGGGTTGGGGATGTATTCAGCACCTACCCCGATACGGGTGCGCGAGCAAAAGGCATCTTCGGCGTTCATATAGGTCGTCTTGTTCCATTGCTGGAGCATAAAGTCCGCTCCTACCGTCAACCGGTTGTCATACACATAAGCCAAACCAGCACCGATGGTCAACGGTATGCCGTACGTAGCCACGCTGTCACGCATGCTCACCGTAGCTCCCGTAGTCGAATTGCCCAACTGCGTCTGAATGCTTGTATGATTATCCATATCATGCCCCGGCGAAACGACCGCGCCCAAAGTCAACGTATGTTTCTTACCCAAATTCTGCGTGTATTGCAGTCCGAAGTCCATCTTGTAGCTCTTCAGCGTAGCGCTTGACACACGCGAGAGAGGGAACTGAGTGGCATCCGATGGGAATCTCAAAGACATTGAACGCGAGATATCACCCCAAAGGTACGAAAAATTTGCACCCACCGAAAGATTTTTAAATATTTTAAATCCCGCGCCTACATATAATTGGTGCAATCCGCCATCGCCCGAGTAAGTAACCGAACTGGAACTCTCCGGATAAGCTTCATTCGGACGATACTCGGTCATACTATAACCTATATTAGAATAAGGCAAAAGGCCGAAGCTCATACCACACCACGGTGCCACCCGAAACAGCATAGTCACATAGTCAAAGCTGGAGTTTTTGGCATTTTGCTTCAACGTACCGTTGCTGAAGTTCGTATTTTGCAACGAAATCGCTCCGTCAAATATAAAAGTCAGAGAATCAACCGCCGTATAAGAAGCCGGATTGGCAAAATTAACCACCAATCCATCCCGCAAACCATACGCCACACCTCCCATCGCCTTGCTATTGCTTGAGCCGATATCGGACAACTGACCATACCCATACCTCGTGTAGGGCGAATTTGTATTGTTCTGGGCTAACACGCTTCCCGACAACGCCACAAGCAAAAACACCAAGAACGCTTGTTTATATCCTATCATTATTGTACACTAAAATTCGGTTTAATCCTTTCAATACTAAAAATCTGTCTGCAAAGATGATACTTTTTAAGTTTGTATCAAAAGAAAATTCATCGCCACCCGTTAAAAAAACCAAAAGTTCAGGATATTTAGTTCTCATAGAGCGAATATACCCCTCAATCTCGTACTCAATGCCACGCAACACCCCGGCACGTATGGCCGTATCGGTGTCTTTTCCGACAGGCAAAGAACGTCCTTCGGCATCCACCAACGGGAGGTGTCCAGTGAACTGATGCAAAGCCTTGAAGCGCATCTGCAATCCGGGCGAGATATTGCCTCCGTGATAACGGCCGCAAGCGTCTACAAACTCAAACGTGATGCAAGTGCCCGCATCGACTACCAAGATATCCCGTTTGGGGAAACGCGCCCATGCGCCAACTACGGCAGCCATACGGTCATAGCCCAGCGTATGAGGGGTTTCGTACAGATTCTCAACAGGCAAAGGCGTGTCTGCGCCCAACCGGAGCAACGGACAAGGCAGACCGTGCAGACGTGCTTCCACTTCATCGGTCAGGTCTACCACCGACACCATGACGGCACGTTTTACTTCATAGCGAGAACAGACCTCAGGCAGGAGCTCCAACGTCTGGTTGGAGTCATACACGACTTCTACCAGCGTGTCACCTTCGAACAAGGCTATCTTCGCCACGGTGTTCCCTATGTCAATTATCAGATTCATCTTTTTCCATGAAAAATCAGGCCGCAAAGATACGATTTTCTTTCCACCCGCCCGCATTTACTATTGATTTTTCTCCAAGAAGGCGTGTATCAATCGAGGCAAGGCATAGCTTCCCCATTCCTCCGCAGGCACATGCAAATATCCCTCAAGAGCCGCCGGAAATGCAGGCAACGTCAGCCCATAGAAATCGGCATGAATAATGCGGTGGGACAAAACATGGCGGACACCGCGTTTTAGCAAAGTAAAAGAAACGTCTTTGCCAAACTTAGGCACCCACCCCTTGTCCAAAAGCAAACGCCAAACCTCGTCCTCCTCCATCGGACGATTTACCTCCAGCAGGGGAAATTCATAGAGATTGCGCCAAATATCGTCTCTCGTACGCTTGCGGAGCAACATCTCTCCACACGCGCGTACATATATATATATAAAATAGCGTTCGCTCACCTTCGTCCTATGCTGCTTCACCGGAAGAGAAGCCACCTTTCCGCGGGCATAAGCCAGGCACGTCTCAGCCAAGGGACATGAAAGGCAATCGGGTGACTGGGGGACGCATTGCAGGGCTCCAAAGTCCATAATGGCTTGGTTGTAAACATCAGGACACCGTTTGTCGAGCATCTCTTGGGCCAAAGCCGCAAAAGTCTTCTTTCCCTCCGTAGAGTCGATAGGGACATCTAAGTCGAAATACCGCGAAAGCACCCGGTAGACGTTGCCATCCACCACTGCATAGGGCATGCCGTAAGCAATGGAGCAAATGGCCGCTGCCGTATAGTCGCCCACCCCCTTTAGCGCACGCACTCCTTGGTATGTAGTGGGAAATGTTCCCTTCATGCTTCGAGCCGCCTCATGCAGATTGCGTGCCCGCGAGTAGTAGCCCAAACCTTGCCAGTATCTCATGACTTCGTCCTCATCGGCCTCGGCCAGCGTCTTCACATCGGGGAAACGCCCGATGAAACGCCTGAAATAATCATAACCCTGCGCCACACGTGTCTGTTGCAGGATAATCTCCGAAATCCATATCCGGTAAGGATCTTTTGTGCCCCTCCAAGGCAAATCCCTCTTATTCACCTCATACCACTCCAACAATTTTCCAGCAAACGTATCCATATCCTTCCATACTTTTATGCCGCAAAAGTAATGCATTTCGATGTAACAAACCTTAATAGAGAGACTTTTTCTAAAAAATGTCCGAAATATATTTTTCAAAGACGAGGAAAAGCTATATATTTGCAGTCCAAAAAATTAAGAGAACAATACTAACAATATTTTTTTTAAAGAAAAATGACTAAAGCTGATATTGTAAACGAGATTACGAAGAACACCGGGATTGATAAGACAACAGTACTTACAACGGTTGAAGCGTTTATGGATGCCGTCAAAGCGTCCTTGGCCAAGGATGAGAATGTTTACCTCCGCGGATTTGGAAGTTTCATTGTGAAGAAGAGAGCACAAAAAACCGCTCGTAATATCTCCAAGAATACGACCATCATCATCCCCGAACATAACATCCCGGCATTTAAACCCGCAAAAACGTTCACACTTGCAGTGAAGAAATAATAAACAAGAGTATTAACCAAAAAAATTTTTAACGACTATGCCAAGTGGTAAGAAGAAAAAAAGACATAAAATGTCTACGCACAAGCGGAAAAAAAGACTAAGAAAGAACAGACATAAAAGCAAGAAGTAAAATTCTTAGTCTGAATGACATAACAAAGAACAAACTTGTGAACGGAAAGACCGCGCGAGTTTGTTCTTTGTTTAAGTGAGCAATTTGTTTCATATAAACTAAAAGTATTCTTAATAGTGACAAGCGAACTCGTAGTAGACGTACAGCCCAAGGAGGTCTCCATCGCCCTGTTGGAAGACAAGCAACTGGTGGAGCTCCAAAGCGAAGGGAGAAACATCGCCTTTTCGGTGGGCAACATATACTTAGGACGCGTCAGGAAACTGATGCCGGGCCTGAATGCCTGCTTCGTGGACGTGGGTTACGAGAAAGATGCTTTTCTTCACTACCAGGACCTGGGTCCTCAATTCAACTCTTTAGAAAAATACGTAAAGCAAACTTTAAGCGACCGCAAAAAACTCAATCCGATAAGCAAAGCAACCCTGCTTCCCGACCTTGAAAAGGACGGAACTGTGTCCAACACACTCAAGGTCGGACAAGAAGTCGTGGTGCAAATAGTCAAGGAGCCCATCTCAACCAAGGGTCCCCGACTGACGTCCGAATTATCATTTGCCGGACGCTATCTTGTACTGATACCTTTCAATGACAAGGTATCCGTATCGCAAAAAATCAAGTCCAGTGCCGAGCGTGCCCGCCTCAAACAACTGCTTATGAGCATCAAGCCCAAGAACTTCGGTGTCATCGTACGCACCGTGGCAGAGGGCAAGCGGGTGGCAGAGCTGGACAGCGAGCTTAAAGTCCTATTGAAACATTGGGAAGAAGCCGTTGTCAAAATTCAGAAAGCAACCAAATTTCCGACACTGATTTACGAAGAGACAAGCCGCGCCGTAGGACTGCTACGCGACTTATTCAATCCTTCTTTCGAAAACATCTACGTCAACAACGAAGCCGTATACCACGAAATAAAGGATTACGTAACACTCATAGCCCCTGAACGGGCAGGAATCGTCAAGTTGTACAAAGGACAACTTCCCATTTACGACAACTTCGGCATCACCAAACAGATTAAGTCCTCGTTTGGCAAGACAGTCTCCTACAAAAGCGGAGCCTACCTCATCATTGAGCACACCGAGGCTTTGCATGTGGTAGACGTCAATAGCGGAAACCGTACAAAGAACGCTAACGGACAAGAAGCCAACGCTTTGGAAGTTAACTTGGGAGCCGCCGATGAACTGGCTCGCCAATTGCGCCTGCGCGATATGGGCGGCATCATCGTTGTGGACTTCATCGACATGAACGAAGCCGAAAACCGACAGAAGCTTTACGAACGCATGTGCCAGAACATGCAGAAAGACCGTGCACGCCACAACATTCTGCCCCTCAGCAAATTCGGATTGATGCAGATTACCCGCCAGCGCGTACGGCCGGCCATGGACGTCAATACAGCCGAAATTTGTCCCACGTGCTTCGGCAAGGGCGAAATAAAGCCGTCCATCCTCTTTACTGATACCTTAGAGAGTAAAATTGACTATCTGGTAAACAAGCTGAAGATAAAGAAATTCTCGCTACACATCCACCCGTATATCGCCGCCTATGTCAATCAAGGGCTTATGTCCCTCAAACGCAAATGGCAAATGAAGTACGGATTGGGCATCAAGATTATTCCCAACCAGAAACTGGCGTTTCTGCAATATGTATTCTATGACCCCAAAGGGGAGGAAATAGATATGAAGGAAGAAATTGAAATCAAGTAACAAGTAAGTTACATTATAAAATGAAAACAGGAGAAAACGAAGCTGAAGACAGCTCTGATTTTCTCCTGTTTTCTTTTTCGGTCGTGAAACCAGCCGCCTATAAGGCAAGCTGATAAATCTCCTCGCTATCTTTGGGAGTGAGTTTTACGTAATTGCCCACCAACGGTCCTTTGTTCTCATGCAACTTACGTACCAACAAAGGTATGTCTGGATTTTCAATACCCAATTCTTTGAAGCTAACCGGCAGCCCCATATAACGGAAGAAGTGTTTCAGGCGTGACACACAGGCTAAAGCCATCTCATGCAAGTCTTCTTGTACAGGCACTTCAAACAAACGAGCCGCCAGTTGCGCTACTTTTTGCGGATGGTTTTCTGCCATAAAAGTCATCCAGGCAGGAACAATAACCGCCAACCCTGCTCCATGAGCCACATTATAGAGTGCGCTGACTTCATGTTCCAAGAAGTGGGACGCCCAGTCTTCCTCACACCCCACTCCACATGTGCCATTATGCGCCACCATGCCTGCCCACATCAAATTAGCTCGCGCACCATAATTCTGTGGATTTTGCCTTATCCGGTAGGCTTCCTTCACGATAGCCGTCAGCACACCTTCACACATCCGGTCGCTTATCTCGACATCGGAAGTATTTGTGAAATACCGTTCAAAGATATGCACCATCATGTCGCACACGCCACAAGCCGTCTGAAAAGGAGGCAGCGTATAAGTCAACTCCGGATTCATAATGGAAAACACCGGACGCAGGTACATCGGAGCACGCAAACTGAGTTTCTGTAGGCCGTCCACCTTGGTAATAACCGTATTGCCCGAACCTTCACTTCCCGCAGCCGGGATGGTAAGAACCACGGCAACCTTCAGAGCTTTTGTCACTTGAGCCTTGCCAAGATAGAAATCCCAAAAATCGCCCTCGTAAGGTACACCAGCCGCAATGGCTTTGGCAGTATCAATCACCGAGCCTCCGCCAACGGCCAACAGCATATCAACCTCCTCACGGCGACACAGGTCAATGCCTTCATACACCTTCGTGTCAATCGGATTAGGCTGAACGCCTCCCATCTCACAAAATGTCAATCCGGCTTCCCGCAAAGCCTGCTTCACACGATCCAACAAGCCGCTGCGAACAGCCGACCCTCCGCCATAGACTATCATTACCCGGCGCGCACCATATTTAAGCGCCAAGGCTCCTACTTGTTTCTCGGTATCCTTTCCGAAAACAAATTCGGTTGGACTGTAAAAGACGAAATTATTCATATATAAAAAGTCATTGAATATACCCGCTATACCTTTCAAAGAATTTCCGGAATGCGCCCCATCGCATCAGTCCATACTCGAAGACGAGGATGCCCAGCAGAGCACAAGCCACGCCCAATGTAACGTCTATAATATAATGGTGTCCGCTATAGACGGCAGTACACCAGATGCCTATCATAATGACATTGAACAATGCAATGAGCCAACGATGGCAACGAGCCATAACGGCATAGGCTACAGCGACCACCATATAGGCCGAATGGAGCGAGGGCACGGCGGCAAAAACATTGGCGTTGCGCCCGTAGAGGCCTTCGAATACGGTGATGCCCAACATTTCGTCAAAGCGTCCCAGTCCGGCTGTGTTGCCCGGCGTACCCAGTATGGGTTCGAAGCCATAGTTCATGGCATACCAAGGCGGAGCAGCGGGATGGATGTAGTATCCAACGAAGCCGATGAGGTTTACCAAAAGGAAGACCATGGCGAAACGCAGGTAGGCGTCACGCTTGCCCTTGAGGTAAAGGTAGACGCCGAAAGCGATGGGCACGGGTACCCAGCAGAGATAAAAGATGCCCGCCATAAAGTCGGCAACAGCACAATGATGCTCGGCAAAATATTCACAGGGTATCAAAGTCTCGCCACCCACGGTGATGCCGAAGAGTGATTTCTCGGCCTCGTACAGCCCGCGCACGTCAATGGGGTTGACTTCGTAGTTGGGCCATACGCGCATCCAGTCGTAGGACACAGCGAAGACAACAAAGGGCAGTAGTGCCACGGCCAGCCGACGAGTAGTGCGGCAAGCAAAGAACAGTATCCAATAGAGAGCGAGGATGAGGAAATGGTCGATGCGCAGACCTACGTACATTCCTGTCAGCGTGAGGAACAAGACCGACAGGACAAGCACCCACACAGTTTCGCGCAGGGAGGGAAAAGACAAACGATTCATTTCTGCTGATTACTCAAAAGTTTACGGCAATGATTGATGCGCACGAAGGCTGTCCAATTGGCCAGTACGGCGATGATAGCCAACGGTGCGATGAGGATGTACATAGGGTCGAACAATTCGATGCGCTGGAACACACCGGCAAAGATAGCACCCAAAGCTGTCAGCACCACGCGCTCGGGACGCTGCATCAGCCCTACCTTGCACTCCAGCCCCAGTCCCTCGGCACGGGCACGCACGTAGCTCACCATAAGAGAGCCGATGATGGCAAGGCCGGTAATGACCGAGCCCCAGAGGTAGCCTTGAAACAACAGGAAATAAAGGAGGCCGAACAAGGTGACCAACTCACTGTAGCGGTCGAGTACGGAGTCATAGAGCGCACCAAAGGTGGAAGTCATACTTCCCACTCGTGCCACACGGCCGTCCATCATATCGAACAGTCCGGCAAACAGTACCAGTCCGCCCGCCCAACCGGCGTAGGTCAAAGCCGTGTTCCAATCAGTCACCGCGGCGTACACAAAGACGACAGCCGCCACTATGTTCAGCACCAATCCCGTAGTTGTAATGATATTGGGCGTAATTCCCACTTTAATCATACCATGCACAACAGGATTTATGATTTTGTAAATCAACTGTTGCAACCAATCTCTATACTTCATCTTTATATTTATTAGTATCAAATCGTTGTTTCAAGAAATCGCGAAAATGCAGGTTACGGTACACAAACACACGTTGCAACTGATAGTTCCATACGAAAGCCACCAGCACAGCTACGATAATCTTCGATAAAATGAAAACATTATCTACGTAATACCCTAACAATCCATTCACCCACTTCATATCGGTCAGCCACTCCGTCAGCGCGAATGTGCCCCATGTGTTGAGCATAATACTTCCTCCCCACACAAAGAGGTATTTCACCGCCACATGCACTTTTTTTATTCCATCGGCCTTGAATACCCAGCCATAGTTGACCGCACAGTTGACTATGCCGCCCACAACCGACCCCGTGAACGTGGCATACAGATAGAAAACACCGAACACCGTTGCCAAGAGGATGGTAACCACAAAGTCTACGAGGCTGGCAAACTGAGCAGACAGTTGAGCCTTGACAAACATCCACACCGTCCGGCGCCAATATGACTTCCGCTTCTTCTCTTTCACTCTATCAGCCATCTCACCCCAACAAGTACGATAAGACCATACACTCCGGACAACACATCGTCCATCATCACGCCAATGCCTCCCGGCAAATTCTCCATTCGGCGGATGCCCAATGGCTTCCATATATCAAACAGGCGAAAAAGCCCGAAAGCGACCAACCCATACCATAGATGTCCGGCAGGGGCTGCCAGCAATGTAATCCAAGCCCCCACCATCTCATCTACCACGACGCGCGAAGGGTCTTCTCCCCACGCCTGCTCCAAACGGTTGGCAGCCCAAACGCCAGCCACTGTAAAAATAAGGATTAAGGCTATTGTAAGCCACCACAAAGCAACGGCAGGCAACATAAAAGACAAACCATACCACACTCCGAAGGCCAATAAGGCCCCCGCAGTACCTGGAGCTACCGGCGAAAAGCCAGAGCCGAATCCCGTGCCTATCAGCATCGGCAGGAAAGGCGGTTTGTTCATCTTGTTTAGCTATATTAAAAAAGTCGCGCCAAAGTTACAATAAAAAATTGTCTCTGACGCAACCTTTTCAATAGATTATTTACATTTCGTGACAAATAGGACGCATGTCAGTCCAAATAGTCCGGTTCTTTTTCGCCTATCATCGCACGAAGGGCTTGCTTCACCATACGCCATTGTTGGAACAAATCATGCACAGGTTGATGCTCAAAATCGTGCATCGGGCTCTTGCAGAAGAATGACAACCAAGTCTGGATGCCACTCCAACCGGCACGCATGGCCAAGTCGCTAAACAGCACCAAGTCCAAGGCGATAGGAGCCGCCAATATAGAGTCGCGACACAGGAAATTCACCTTGATTTCCATCGGATAGCCCATCCAGCCGAAGATGTCGATGTTGTCCCAAGCTTCCTTGTTGTCCTTGCGGGGCGGATAGTAGTTGATGCGTACTTTATGATAAACATTGCCATACAGGTCGGGGAATTTCTCCGGTTCGAAGATGTTGTCTATCACAGACAGCTTGCTCACTTCCTTCGTCTTGAAGTTCTCCGGTTGGTCCAACACCTCACCGTCGCGATTGCCGAGGATATTCGTAGAGAACCATCCGCTCACGCCCAACATACGCGTCTTGAACATCGGTGCCAACACCGTCTTCATCAGCGTCTGACCGCTCTTGAAATCCTTTCCGGCGATGGGGACATTCATCTTTTTCGAGAATTCCCACATAGCAGGAATATCTACGCACAAATTAGGCGCACCCATCACAAACGGAGCGCCTTCCGCAATCGCGGCATACGCATAGCACATACTCGGAGAGATTACTTCCGTATTATTTTCTTTCATAGCTGCCTCCAGTGCTTCCAGGGACATATGCTCATCGCACAACGGCACATAAATTTCCGTACTTGCCGCCCACAGCACCACGATGCGGTCACAAGCGTTGACAGTCTTGAAGTCGCGGATGTCCGCACGGAGTTGTTCCATCAAGTCCCAACGTGTAGCGGCCTGCTTGATGTGCGTGCCGTTCAGTCGCTTGGCAAAGTTGTGATCGAAAGCGGCCGGCATCGGACAGATGGCCTTTAACTCATCAGCCACCAAGTTCAAGTCCTTTTCTTTCAACACTTCGGCATACATAGCGGCTTCATAAGCGTTGTCTGGGAAAATATCCCAACCGCCAAACACGATGTCATTCAGATCAGCCAACGGCACAATGTCCTTAATCAGCTTTTCTTCTCCACTTTGTACACGCATGGTTGCCATCTGCGTGATAGAACCTATCGGCTTTGCCAGTCCTTTGCGGGCTGCCAATACTCCCGTAATCATGGTAGTGGCCACAGCACCCCCTACCCCAACCACCAACACGCCCAGTCGGCCTGTTGCCGGTTTCAAGTTTTCTTTCATTGCCATTATTTTATTTAGAGTTTAAAAAATTGCCCCAAATTTAAGGTTTA
>CALUIQ010000246.1 GCA_944320735.1 uncultured Bacteroides sp.
TCCTTGCCAACCCTTTGGGCGTCCTTTTCACTGAACGTCCAAAACTCAGGAGCACTCATCACACTATAACTCAATCGAAGCCATGACCGATTGCGCACGGAAGGCATCCGATTGATTTTCACAGCCAAATAAGGATATTTACCCACATCGTAAGCAATGCCTTTCTTGCTACAAGCTGTCCCAGAAGCTTTTAACACCATCTTACCATCTTCGGCACGCCAACCGGCGGTAGCAAACTTCCACCCATAAAGGCTTTCACTTAGATTCTCATTGATTTGACCTTTCTTTGGCAAAGATTCGCCCTTGCCCAAATAAAAGAGAAGGGAACCAAAACCGGGATTGTCGCAAGTAAAGCCGGCACCTTCCGGACGGACACATCCCAACACCATACGGGTATAGGGCATAGAGAGATGCCTACGCTCCACATAATGGTTGTAGGGTAATTCGAACACTGCCCGAAACTCACCCAACCCCGCCTGTCCCAAGGTCTGCCAATTAGAGTATTTGCCCGTCTTGTCCTTCCACGTAAAGAAAGGCACTTCGTAACCCAAATTGGATTTCGAGAGGTATTCACACCCTTCCATTATCCGATTGTTCAATGCGGCATAAAGGTCATCTCCTTGATTCCAAGCCACCTCTGCTATTTCGGCCAAGCAGCCTACACCCAACATACAATGAGCTTGGTCGCGACCACTCTCTTGTATCTGTCCGCCCGGGGCGATATAATTGGGCAACGAACCGTTATCTTCACCCTGATAAAAGAAATCGACCGCTTCCTTATACAACGCCTTGTCATCAAGAAAAACGGCCATGCCAATCAATGCCTTCGTCACGGCTATCCCCCAATTTCCGTTACTATAAGGAGGCATTTCATAAAACTCCTTCAACACAGGAAGGAACGCCCTGCGGAACATCTTTTCCGTCTGCCGTGTGTCTTCATCAGTCCATCCATCAGCGAATCCGTCCGAAGAATAAGTATAACGCATAATCTCCGCCGCATTAACCAATATGAAACCTTGAAGTCCAGCGCACAAAGGAGCATCGCCGGGACAAACCTCCAACAACGTAGAAGCATAGGCACGGATAATTTCCATAGCCTTATCCGCATGCTTACGGTCGGCCGTAATAGCCCACAACAATGCATTGTAATAAGCCGCATTAAAATCGTCCTCACATGGGCTCTTGGTATAACCATACTTACCGGCACGGCTGATGTACCGGAAAGGACCTTTCACCACATACTCAGCGGACGCCTCCGGCTCACTTCGCAACAAACGATAAGAACCCATGGCTGGCCATACATCGTCCTTTACCAACTGAGCCATACGTTCCAGTGCCTCCTGCGAATGCAAGATACCCGGATGAACAAATGAACGTGCCGAAACACTCACCGACACGCACAATCCAATTAAAAAAGTTACAATCGCTTTCATATTTCTTATTCTATTCTTTTAAATAATAATTTAGTGCACGGAGTGCACAGTTACGAGCTACGAGTAAAGTTACTGAGTATGCTGTGCATAGCAACTTGTAGCTTGTAGCTCGTAACTTGTAGCTGTGGGCAAGGCCCGCTAAATTCCCATTTATCTCACCAATCTATGCATTTCCTCAAAATGTTCCGAGCTATATACACCTGATTCTCTACCGTGCGGACAGAAAGTCCCAGCAATTTTCCGATCTCGGGATTAGACTGATTCTTTTTATACTTCAGCAGAAATATCTTCCGACACTGCGGAGGCAAGGCGGCAATGTGCTTTTCTATCGTCCGATAAAGTTCACGAGCTTCCAAATCACTTTCAATGTCCGTATCCGAATGTTGCGGTTCCATCGCCATATAGCTCCGTTGTACCGTTTGGGCGTTCCGTAACAAATCGATGCAACGGTTATTGAGCGCTTTATAAATAAACCCAAGCGCCGCCAATTCTGACACAAAACAATAATCACCCAAAAACAGTTTGGCAAACACATCGTGTACTACATCTTCCGCATAAAGGCAATCGGACATCACGCCATCCGCATAACGAACAAAGCAAGCCCTATACCTCCGGTAAATATCTTCCAGATTCACTGACATAGAGTGATTCTCGGATTGAATTTTTTTTTGCATTTCCATTGCCAAAAGGTTTTGAAAGGTTTCATAAACGAGCCAATACCGAACGACCAGACTCCAACCGTTTCAACCGGGTAAGAGCTTCCAAATAATAATAATCCGCATAGCTGATAGAAGCATCGACTTCCCATTTTTTGTTCATATGGCCTACGCTATGCAATAGGAAAGCACTACTCTGCCCGCCGGCCTGGTAAGACGGGGAAGACAGTTGCTCCAACATAGCTACAGCCTGTTCCCGATAGAACGCAGCGGAATCGGCATTGGCAACGTAGGTAGACAACTCAAGCAAAGCCGAAGCGGTAATGGAAGCAGCCGAAGCGTCACGAGGCTCGGCAGGCAAAAAATCACGAGCCGCAAAATCCCAATAAGGAATCATATCAGTAGGCAAACGTTTCAGGTACACATCACTCACTTTCCGTGCGAAATCGAGGAAACGGGAGTCACCGGTCTCTCGGTATACCATCGTATAGCCATAGATGGCCCATGCCTGTCCGCGTGCCCACATGGAATCGTCACTCAACCCCTGATGAGTCACGCCTTTGATGAAATGCCCGTCTATCGTATCATATACCGCCACATGATAGTTCGTGTAATCCGGACGAAACTGGTGACGCATAGTGGTCTCGGCATGGCGGACGGCAATGTCATACAGTCGTTTGTCGCCTCCGTTGCGTGCCGCCCAAAACAGCAGTTCCAAGTTCATCATATTATCTATAATGGTGTTGTGAGGCCAGTTTTCTTTCTTAACCATATTTGGCCAAGAGAGCAACGTCCCAACCTTGGGATTGTACAGCGCTGCCAGTGAATCGGCGGCACTCAGCAATGCTTTTTTGTAAGCCGGATTTCCAGTGAGCCGATAACCGTTGCCCAAACTGGTCATCATAATAAAACCTGAATCGTGACTTCGGGCTTTCTTATAAGCACAAGGAAGAATGAGATTGGAAACTTCTTCCGCTGATTTTTTCCATTGGCTGTCGTGCGTATCCTCATATAAATACCATAATATACCGGGCCAAAAGCCACACGTCCACGAGCCTATTCCGGTATAATTCCAAGTAGAACTGTCTTTATCCACTGAATTCGGGATTTTATCCGCCGAAGGTAAAGAAGATAAGGTAAGAGCAGCCTGCGAACGACAATAATCAATTTCTTTTTCGGCTGAAAAACCTCCGGCATTCTCTCGGGAAGAATGACAGGACATACAGCTTACGGCAAGAAACAAACCGGCAAGAAATGAAACGGATGCCTTCATACTTTCGTTAGTTTTTCTGGTTTTACATTTAAGTTCTCTGAGAGCAAAACTATAAAACTTCCACTAACGAAATGCAAAATAAGAGTTCAAACAGATTTCAACCTATTGGCAGAAACCAAATTTACATAACATATTGATTTTTACGATATTCACACCACGCAAATTCTGTGTTTCATATTTTTTTGGCACTCTTCCCATCCGATTTCAAGTACTCGGAAGGCGACATTCCCTTGAGCTTGCGGAACGAACGGAAGAAAGAAGTGCGCGAGCTGAACCCACATTCCTCGGACAACGAAGCCAAGGTAAACTTTGCCGTGTCACCCTGCTTCACCCGCTCGACAAATGTCTCCACACGATATTGATTCACAAAGTCGGTAAAGTTGGTGTTCATAAACACATTCAAGGTTTGAGACACCTCCACCGCACCGTGTCCGATGGCCGCCGCCACGTCCTGTAACTTCAAGTTCGGATTCAGGTAGAGTTTGTCTCTGAGCATACATTCACGCAAGTTTTTCTCTATTTCTGCGGCAGTTTTATCATCCATCTTGGATTTCTGGTATTTCTCTTTCGGCAATTCCGAGTTTCCATTTTCAAACGGTACGGAAACCTCTTCCTTGCCCTCGGGTGAAAGTAGGACTTTCTTCCCAACATATTTCCGACCCGCCCAAACCAACGCCAACAAGCCACAGAGAATAACGCCACCTCTCCATGCATAACTCTTATAATCAGGCTCAACGGTTATTCGTAATGTGCGCACCGCCTCTGGTGTCGAAGACGAACAGACCTTGAACACATAGTGCCCCGTGGGTAAATTCGTATAAGTCACCTGATTTTCACCCAAAAGCGTATGCCACTTCTTGTCATAACCTTCCAGAAAATATTCGTAAAGCATAGTGTTTCTTTCTGCATAGTTCAACGCCGAGAAACTCAAAGCAATATTGTTTTCAGCATGCGACAAGGATATTTCCTCCGTGTAAGAAACTGCATAAGGCATTCGCTTGGAACCAGCCTTTTGCGGCTCTCCCGCCACAACGATAGACGTAAGAACAGGCGGACATATCACCGAAAACATGCCTTCCCGTTTCCCGCTGTCCTCCCCCAACGCCCGAAAAGAGACAAGTCCACGCTCATTTCCCCACCACAATGTATGATTAGGGGTAACTTGCACAGCGTTGCTGAACACATATCCCGGCAATCCGTCATAAAGCGAGAAACGCTTGCTCAAACCACTCTTCTTGTCCACATAGAGCAAACCGCCTTGCGTAGCAAACCACAAGCCTTTGCCGTCCGGACTTTCCACAATGCTTGACACCGAATTATTAGGCAAGAAGTCATCGGTAGTAAAATGCTGAAAACGGGTAAAACGTGAATCGGCCTTAATCACCCCCTCTTTGTCATCGCAAAACCACAGATTATGTTCCTTGTCTTCATAAATGTAACGGATGCTCTGTACATAAGGCAAAATGTCTTTGGGGAAAAGATTGTTCTCAAATATTCCGCTCCGCTCATTATACATATACAACGCCCCTGAAGTTCCTACCCAAATCCGATCCGAACTATCCACAAAAACCGAAAAAATGGAATGATGCGACAACGAAGAATTACGGTTATCATATAACTTGTATTTCTTATCCTCGGGGTTATATTGATACAATCCCGATGAACTTCCTATCCATATATTGCCCTTACTGTCTACTGCAGACGCACCGAAAGATTCTTCCTTGAAACTTCTTTCTTCACCAAAAAAGGAAAGTTGCCCTGACTCCGAAGACAACACATACAATCCACCCCGATAGGTACCCACCAAGTAATCTTCCCCGACTGGGGAAACAAACAGAATAATGTCGGAGCGCAGAATGGAATTACGCTGGGTGTAGCGCAACAATCGATTGTTTTGTTCGGACAAGAAGTAAAGCCCGTCACGGGTGCCTACTACCTTATTCCCTTTTTCTTCATCAATGTAGAAAGTACGGACATTCAACCCTGATGAATGGAACAGCTCTTTCCAAGAATAAGTAGAGAAAAGGTTGCCGCGCATAGGCGTGTAGCAGAATCCCCCCATATAGGATCCTACAAAAAACAAGCCATCCGCTTTGAGAAAGGCATATACGGCACTCGAACAGATTCCGCCATTCTGAGTGGAGTGCAACATCGAAGCCATTTTTCGCCCCGTTGGAAGATGGAACACCTGTATCCCATTGCCGTTGCAACCTACATAAAGCGTATCTTTCCCCTCAATCATCAGTTGTTTGACATCTCCGCTTTGCATACCCGCAAATTTCGAGAAAGAGCGGGTATTCCGGTCAAAACAAAAGACACCTGCATTCCGAGTCCCTATATAAACCGTCTCTCCGCTCAGAGCCAAACACGAAAAGCGGTTGACATCACTACTCGGATTCCTAACATCTGCATAATAGACCTCCGAAACTCCGGTTTCCATATCATACCTAATCAGACTCTCCTGCGAAGTAATCCAAAACTCGTTGCCTTCCCCTTTGGCTATGCCCGACAACTGATTGTCCAAGGAAAAAGCATTTTCACCAAACAAGACATGCCGTGTCTGTCCGTCACGGAGGATGAAAAGACCATGATCGGTAATGACCCACAAGCGCTTCGTCGGCACATCGTAATGCAAGGCGTTCACACGCACCGACCGATCTTGCAACGCCACTAGCTCCACCTTCTCCGTTTTCCGGTTAAAGCAAAAAAGCCCCGCATCAGTTCCTACCCACAAATAGATGGAATCTGTTTCCACCAACGAAAGAACGGTATGTCCGGCGAACTGCGGATAAGCAAGCACCGTTATTCCGTCGAAACGGTCCAAGCCCGTCTGCGTACCCAACCATACAAAGCCTCTTTGGTCTCTAAAAATGGCATTCACTATATTGCTGGAAAGCCCATCAAACGTGGTGACAGTACGAAAAGAAGGCTCAGACAGTCCGGAAGCATTAACCGGGCAAGACAGTAATAATAACATCACCGTCCAAACGACCAAACGTGCCCAAGATTTCACCACGGAACAGTCCTTCATAGCCTTATTCTTTTTCTT
>CALUIQ010000247.1 GCA_944320735.1 uncultured Bacteroides sp.
GTCGCTGAACATCTGGATGTTGTATCCGCCCGAGCGATAACCTTTCGCTACAGTGAAGTAGACGTTGTTGTCCTTGCCCCATTCGTATTGCAGGGAGAACTTGGGCAACAGTTGCAGGTAGTCGTGCTTCAGTTTGCCGGCAAGGCTTGTCACTGCTTGCATATCGGGGTCTTCCAATCGCATTGGTCCCATGGCAAAGGCAAAGCCAAAGTTCATGGGTGCGGAGGCTGACTCATAGTCCAACCACATCTTCTCATAATCCAACCGTAAGCCTACGGTGGCCGACAGACCGGGAACGAAGAGGTCGTTCAGCGTACTCTGATGATAAATGGCCGCACTGGCCAGGGGGGTGGAGAAGTGTCCGTCGATAGGTAGACGGTCATTGTGTATGCTGAGCTGCATGGAAGGCGCGGCGGGTGAAGAGGGGAACAGACTGTTTACGTTGTTCTCTATCAAGTCGCGGATGCCTTCTTCTTTAAACGTTACCGGAGCTTCGGTGTTCAGCCATTGGTAAAAACCGAAAGCGCCGGTAGTCCACTGCCAACGTCCTCCGGGTTTCGACTTGAATACAATTTCCTCGCTAAGCGTGTTGGAGCGTTGCTTTTGCATCAAGGTGAAATAGTCGCGTGGGCTGAAGTCTTGGTCCATGTCCATACGGTCGTTCAAGTGTTGGTAGCCGGTGATAAAACTGGCGATGAACTTCTGTGCCTGGTATTCGATGTTCAGCCCCCCGTTCAACAATCCGCGCAGGTAGCCACTGGGGTCATTGTAGGCTATTTGTCCCAAGTAGGGTTTCAAGTTCTCGGCAGGTTCTGTTTCGTCGGCTGTTCCATTATAATAATAAGGATATCCGCCTTGGTCGCTATATTCGTAGCTCAAGTTCAAATCCATTTTTAGGTTGTCTGTCGGGAGGAAGATACCGTGCAAGCGTCCGCCACCTGCATCGCTGCGGTCTATGCGCCGGTTGTGGTTAGCACTGTTCTTAAAGAAGCCTCCTTCGTGCTCATAGAAACCTCCTGCTGAAAAAGCGAAACGGCTGCTGATGCGGTGATAGTGCGTCAGCGAGGCATTATAGTCGCCATAAGTGGCGGCACCCAGGCGGATGTCCGTGCCTTGGTAGCTGAAAGGAGACTTCGTTTGTACTTTGATGAGGCCACCCATGGTATTACGTCCGTAGAGCATGCTTTGCGGGCCTCGCAGCACTTCTATCTGTTCGATGTCCGCATAGTTGAAGTCGAACGCGGATTTGTCTATATAGGGAATGTTGTCCACGTAGAGGCCTACGGCGGGAGTGTTGATGCGTGAGCCTACTCCCCGGATGTAGACGGCGGTAGTCAGGCGCGACCCGTAGTCGGGAATGAACAGATTGGGCACTACGCCAGTCAGACTTTTAATGCCTGTGATTTGCTTGCCCCGCATATCCAGTTGCGTCAGGCGACTGACGGCGGTAGGCAGTTCGCGCAGCGTGCGGTTCTCTTTGGGTTGGGCTATGATGACGATATCATCCACGTTGACCGTTCGTAAGGTGTCGGCTACATTTTCGCCTGCTGTAGCTGTGAGCGGGAATACAAGTACCCCAAGAAGTGTTTGCAGTAGGTTTTTATACATAATTTATCTTCTATTTTTAGTCCGCAAAGTAACGTTAAATCTTTCATTCCGGCAATCCCTATTTATGGGGATAATATCGGGCCGTTTTTTATTTATGCCCGCAAAGGTAGCGTTTACAAATGAAATATCAGTATTAGCTTACACAAAAAAGTGGTCTTAATGTTCCCGTTGCAAGATTTTCTGTTCGGTTTCGTAAGGAGTGGATAAATGTAAAGCCGCGGATGAATTGTATGCAATATGCAGAAAATGGTATAAAACAATAAAAAAATAGGCTAAAATGAATATGCTTTCAAAAATATTCCCTACTTTTGCGGTCTATTAAGAATAAATATGCAGAAGATGAAGAAGAAAGCCAACCGATTGGACGCCATTAAGATGATAATCTCGAGCAAGGAAGTAGGCTCGCAGGAAGAGTTGCTGCAAGCCTTGAGCAAGGAGGGATTCGAACTGACACAGGCCACCCTGTCGCGCGACTTGAAGCAACTCAAAGTGGCCAAGGCCGCCAATACGAACGGAAAGTACGTGTATGTGTTGCCTAACGACATTATGTACAAACGCACGACCACTACTTTGAGCGCAGGCGAAATGATGAGGTCGACCGGCTTTGTGTCGTTGCGTTTCTCGCGCAACATTGCCGTCATCCGCACCCGCCCGGGCTATGCCAGCAGCATTGCTTACGACATTGACAACCACGAGTGCGCCAGTATCTTGGGCACCATAGCCGGCGATGATACCATTATGTTGGTGTTGGCCGAAGGTGCCACGCACGAAGATATCCGCGCTTTCTTGTCTGAAACCATACCGAATGTTTAAACCATAAAGATTGATATAGAATAATAAGTAGAAATGGACGTAAAGGAAATAGAAGTCATGGTGGCCGACGCCTCCCATGAAGTTTATGTAGACACCATACTCGACACCATCCGCGAGGCCGCCAAGAAGCGCGGCACGGGCATCGCCGAGCGTACACACGAATATGTAGCTACTAAGATGAAAGAAGGCAAGGCCATCATCGCCCTGCACGGCACGGAGTTTGCCGGATTCAGCTACATCGAGAGTTGGGGCAACAAACAATACGTGGCCACGTCGGGCCTCATCGTGCACCCCAAATACCAAGGCATCGGACTGGCCAAGCGCATCAAACAAGCCTCTTTCCGCCTGGCTCGTCTCCGTTGGCCGTGGGCGAAGATATTCAGCCTCACGAGCGGCGCGGCGGTGATGAAGATGAACACCGAACTGGGCTACGTGCCCGTCACCTTCAACGAGCTGACGGACGATGATGCCTTCTGGAAGGGTTGCGAGGGTTGCATCAACCACGACATTCTCGTG
>CALUIQ010000248.1 GCA_944320735.1 uncultured Bacteroides sp.
ATGCGGCTCACCTCGCCGCAACTGCCCTTCGTGGCTCCTTTCGGGAAACGCCATCCGGCATCCTTGTGGTTGCCCACGGCACGCGGATAGGACGTGACGTAGATAGGCTCGGCCTTGCCCCACCACACGTCCGACCACAGGCGGCAGTCTACAATCATATTGTCGAACACGACATTGGTCACCGTCCCTTCGTCGCGGTTCTGGATGCCGATGCCCCGGTTGCTGTCGCGGATGACGCAGTTATTGAACAGAACATTGTTGATGACATCCATATTCTCGGACCCAATCTTGATGGCGCACGAGCGGGAGACCATCGTGCAGTTGGTCACCACGATGTCCTCGCACGAGCCGTATTCCTCAAACTCGCGCCGGTTCTTCAGGCAGATGCAGTCGTCGCCGCTCTCGATGTAACAGTTGGCGATGCGCACGTGGCGGGAGTGGTCCACGTCGATGCCGTCGCCGTTGCGTATCTTCAAGTTGTTGCGGATGCTGATGCCGTCTATCACCGCGTCCTTGCAGCCGATAAGGTGCACCGTCCAATAAGGACTGTTGCAGATGGTCACGTCACGGATGACCAGACGGTCGATGGCCTCAAGCGTCAATACGTGGGGACGGGGGTCGAAGTCGGTCACAGGCTTCAGCTCGTAGGAGTCTTCCAGCTCCTTGCCCATAAAAGCCACTCCGTTGCCGTCGATGGTACCGGTGCCTGTAATGGACACCTGCCGGAGGTTCTTGCCGCTAATCCACATCATCCCCTCGCCCCGGTTCTCACGGAAGGCACTCTCGGTATAAACCTTCTCATCCGGATTGGCCAAGAGGCGCGAGTTGGGCTCCAGATGCAACTCCACGAAGGAAGCCAGCTTGAAGGGGCTGCACAGGAAGGTGTATCCTGCCGGAACGACCACCCTGCCACCGCCCACCTCGGAGCAAGCGTTGATGGCCGCCTGAACGGCTGCCGCGTCGTCGGTCTGCCCGTCGCCCACGGCGCCATAATCCCGAATGTCATACACACCCGCCGCCTGCCGGCCAATCCCGCATGCGGCAAACATCACGCAACAAAGCGCGAAAACTACGTTTTTAAAAACCTTGTTCATTTACCCTATTCATTTACCATTTAACAATTTACTATTTACGATTTTAATTTTTCATCCGCAGATGACACGGAGGACACGGATTTTTTTATTTATAGGAGTTATACTTTCGGCAGGAGTTAAAGGGAGTTAGAAGCCGATACCTTTTTCTATTGGCCTATAACTCCGGGCGAAGCCCTAACTCCTTTTAACTCCCGATAACTCCTTAGAATATAAAATCCACGTCATCTGCGTCATCTGCGGATGAAAAATTTATCATTTATCATTCATCATTAATCACCAAAGAAGTCCGGCGGACAATCTTCCGGGCGGTTGCCCCATTCTTCATTAGGTTCGGATCCCATCTCCAGCTCCAACGTACCGCCCGCCACGATGTCGGTATGGCGGATGTAGTTGCGCGTATAAGGCTGGCCGTTCAGCGTGGCACGCTGGATGTAGATGTTCTCGTCCGACGCACCTACGGTACGGATGGTGAAGGGCTCACCGCCTTCGGGACGCAACGTGACTTCCGGGAACGACGGACTGGCTATGACATAATAGGGTGTACCGGGGCAAACGGGATAGAATCCCATAGCGGCAAACACATACCAGGCGGACATCTGTCCCGCATCGTCGTTGCCCGCCAAGCCACCGGGCGTGTCGGCGTACTCGGTCTGCATAATGTGACGCACGGCACGTTGCGTCTTCCAGGGTTGTCCGGCGTAGTTGAACAAGAAAGCCACTTGGTGACAAGGCTCGTTGCCGTGCCAATAACGTCCCTCGCTGAACATAGAATCCAGTTTGGCCACATACGCCTCGCGTCCTCCCATCTGTTCCATCAGCCCGTAAGGGTCGTGGGGCACATACCACGTATAGTGGCAAGGAGCCCCCTCGGTAATGAAGCGGGCGAAACGGAAAGCGTTGTCTTCTGTCAGGAAAGTACCGTCGGCACGGCGGCCTTGGGCATAACCGGTACGGGGGTCGATGACGTTCCGATAGTTCCCGGCACGGGCGAGCAACGCATCCCGGTCGGCCGTATGCCCCAACGCGCCGGCCAGCTGTGCCAAGGCAAAATCATCGTAAGCATACTCCAGCGTGCGCGACACTTGCTCGCGGGTATGGAAAGCGTCCGGCACGCTGTCTTCCAAGGGGATATAACCGTACTTCAGGTAAGAAGCCAACGCGCGCCGCCCCATCCCGTCACGGTATTCTTCCAATGAAGCGGGCGACTCGAAAGCGTTGCGGCGCGCGCTTTCGTAAGCCTTGCGGACATCGAAGTTCCGGATGCCTTTCACGTAGGCGTCCGCCAATGCCGCCGTACAGTGGTCGCCTATCATCGCGGCGGTATAGCTGTTCCAGCAGGGGAAGATGGGCAGCCACCCGCCTTGTTCGTACTTGCGCACCAGCGACTGCATCATCTCGCCTCCCCGCCGGGGGGTCAGCAGGTTGATGAGCGGATGGAGCGCCCGATACGTGTCCCACATACTGTAATCCTCGTAGTAAGTCTCCCCTTCCGCCAACTGCCGGACAGGAGTACCCGTGGCAAACGACGGATAACGTCCGTCCACGTCGTTGAAGGTGCGGGGCAGGAAAGAAGCCCGGTAGAAAGCGCCGTAAAACTTGCCCAAGGCATCGGCATCGGTGCTTTTGGCCTCGATGAGCGACAGACGTTCTTCCCATATCCGCGTCAGTTCGCCGCGGGTACGGTCGAAGTTCCAATGCGGGATCTCCGCCCGCAAGTTTCGCCCGGCGCCTTCATCGTCCACGAACGAAGAAGCCGCCTTGACCAACACTTCCTCGCCAGCCTCTACGTCAAACTCCACGTACACGCCGATACCCCGCTCGTTGCCGGTACGGAGCGTGTTCGGGAAGCATTCTCCCTCTCGGTAAGTGCCGTATGCCGTAAACGGTTTCTGCAAAGCCACCACGAAATGCCCGCCATAACCGGCCGGCAGTCCCCAACCTTGATAAATGCGATGCACGGGATTGTAACCGCGAATCACCCGGCGCAAGGTATCAATCTCGACATATCCCTGCCCCTCGTCACTGTTGGGATTCACCACCAAGTACCCTTTGCCGCCCCGGACGTAGGTAAAGCGGAAGATGGCCGAGCGCGAACGTCCTGTCATTTCCGCCCGGATGCCTTCATCGGGCAGCGTGACGCAGTAATAATCCGGCCGCGCCTCCTCATCGGCGTGGCTGAAGCGGGCGGAACGGTCGGCAGGCCGCGTGCGCAGGTTGCCGTACAGGGGCATCAGCGTCATCGAACCATAGTCTTGCGTGCAGCCTCCCACAATCCAATGGGAGTTGCGGAACCCCTGCAGCAAGGAGTCCTTGTAATAATAGGGCGCCACACACTTCTGTTCCGTGTCCTGCGTCTGCGGTGTCCAAAAGTTCATCCCGTTAGGCTCCAGCACGGCGGGCAGTGTCTGCCCGTACTCTTCCGAGCCCTTGCCGAACATTCCTGCCGTACGCATCGTGCTGCCGGCCGTGCCCACACGGGTATCGACATAAGCCAACCGCCCGCTCTCCGTCGGGACATCGCCGCACCCCGCCATCAGCAGGAGCGGAATCAATGGGAAAAGCAATAATCGTCTCATTATAGTAAAATGTACTAATGTGACTGCGCCGTGTAGGCTAATTTTTCATCCGCAGATGACACGGATAACACGGATTTATTTTTTATTCAAACACGGAGACACAAAGACACAGAGAGAATTTTATTCATAAGACGGATAAAATAAAAACTCCGTGTCTCAGTGGCTCTGTGTTCTTAAATTAAGAATCCGTGTTATCCGTGTCATCTGCGGCTGAAAAATGAATACACAGTCTTCATTCTTATATCTTAATATATATTTTCTTTTTGTACAACGGCCAGCCCGCCGCGCCCATCACCGCCACGAACATCAGCGAGTAGACGGCGGAAGCCAGATAAGGATTGGCCACCACCGTATGGATGCCTTCGTAAATGACGGGCTTGGCTTCCGTGGCACCCAGCACCACCGCCGCCATCTCGCTCAGCACGTAGAGGAAGAGCGGATTGACGCCGAACACCTCGAAGAAACGGCACCAGCGTTTCTTCCCCCGGTCGTCAATGAAGTACATCAGCACCGCCTGCAACGAAGCCGCCAGGCCGCAGGTGACCAACGTGTACGAGGGCGACCAGATGCGCTTGTTCAGCGGAAGCGCCTCCGTCAGCAGGAAACCGACAGCCATCAGCAGGAAGCCCGCCACGAACAGCCCGATGATTTTCCGGTTCAGGGTGTCGGACTCCAGAATGAGCCGCCCGCACAAGAAACCTATCAGCGTATGGGCGATGGACGGCAAGGTGCTCAGGATGCCTTCCGGATCCACCGGCATCTTTGTATAAAGGTGATTGACACCCAGCAAGGCACGGTCTGCCACGACCAGCACGTTGTTCTCGTCGTTCACATATCCCCCGCCCAGCACCAACAGGACGGCATAGCCCACCAAGATGAGTCCCGCCGTCCAGCCCAGCTGCCGGGGACGCAGGTACAGGGCCAGGAGCGAAACCACGCCGTAACACAAGGCGATGCGCTGCAACACGCCCGTCAGGCGCAACGTATCGAAAGCCAGGAATTCTCCGCCGCACGCCTGGTCGAACCAATGCAGGGCCACCCCGATGAGGAAGATGAGTGCCGTGCGCCGCAAAATCTTCTTCCACACCGCCGCGGAAGGCCGGAACTGGAACTTGCGCAAGGCGATGTACGTGGATATTCCCATAATGAAGAGGAAGAAGGGGAACACCAGGTCGCACGGTGTCAGCCCGTTCCACGCCGAATGTTGCAGCGAGGCGTACGACTGCGGTCCTCCGGCGTTGTTCACCAGAATCATCCCCGCCACGGTGATGCCACGCAGCACGTCCAGCGAGAGCAACCGCTGTTTCTTTGTTGTCGTTTGTAGCATATTCTAATAATATCTATGTGGCAATTTTTCATCCGCAGATGACACAGATAACGCAGATTTTTAATATTTTTCCTCTGCCGATGACAAGGAAATGGGCGAAGCCCCTTTAAAAAATCCGTGCCATCCGCGTCATCTGCGGATGAAAAATATACCCCTGCCAAATTCATCATTAATCATTAATCATTCATCACTTATCATTAACAAACGCTTCCTCGAACACCGCTTTCGCCACGTCCACCGCGTTGCCCTCGGCTTCCGCCGGATACGGGTTGTGCGCCCGTGTCCACGGCTCCTCCATCGCGTACCAGTCAATTTCCGCCAGCTTCCGCCGTCCGTCCAGCACGTCCTGCAACATCCGCCACCAGGCCGCCCAACGCTTGTAGTAGAAGTCGCGCAGCAGGCCGTTCCACTCCTTGTGGGCATAGTCGCGCAGGCCGCCCGTGTCGGCGCAGTAGCGGTTGCCCCACGTCGTGATTTGCGTCCGCGCGTTCCATTCGTAGAGGTCCTTCTCCTGCGGCGTGGTGCCCAGGTTGCGCGCCTTGGCTATCCAGCTTCCCACCCGGAACTCCGTGCGGGTGGCCAGCAGGCTGTCTTGCAGCAGCAGCAGGCGCAGGAAGCGGTCGGAATCCCGCCGGTAAGCCTTCTTGTCGAAGCTCTTGAAGTCGGCTATGGCCCGGTTGTACGTGATACGTCCCTCGTCCGCCAACGCCTGGCGCACGATGTCCACCAAGTCATATTCGAAGTTGTTGTTGCCACGGTATTTGTCCGCCACCGACACCATCAGGCGCGCGGCCTCGGCGGTCACCGTGGGGTCGTAATAATTCTCCATCTTCGACCAGCTGCTCACCTGGAAGTTGTTCATCGACGGACGTCCGCAGAAGATGCTCTCGTGGGGGCCTTGCTGGTTGTTGCCCGCGGGACAATTATAAATGGAGCCGGCCAGCAGCATCCACGCCCGTTCTATCTGCGGGTCGCGCGTGCCGTAGCGGGCAAAGACATACTCCTTCAGCCACTCTTCCTTCGTGAACTTCTCCGGACGCCAAGGCAGTTCGCACATCAGCTCGAACATCACCGGATTGTTTTCCGACCCCTCCATCGTCAGGCCGATGCCCTTCAGGTGCGCCGCCAGCGGATTGTTCTTCGTCAGGTAGAAATTATTCAGCAGTTGGTCCATGCGCCCGTGCAGGCCCACGTTGCCGCCAAAGTTTTCCAACATACAGAACAGCCAGTCGTGCTGCTCGTACCCCTTCTCGCGTTTCCAGATGGACGGGATGCCCCACATAGGCCGGCATTCGCTGAAGAGGTCGAGGATGAGCAGGTCGCCGTTCCGCAGGTTCTTTGTCATCTCCGGACGCGGGTTCTCCGTCCAGCCCTGCACCACCCATACGGCCTTCGGGTTCACCTTCTTCATTTCCGCCATCACCGCCCGTCCGGCGGCGTCAAAGTCCACCTCCCCGGCGTTCTCCAGTTCGTGGAACGGGTCCATTGAGTAATAGTCCGCCGTGCCGAACAGTTTCCTTTGTTCCTCGTAATACAGCGCGGCTATTTCGCCATACCGCGCGTCGGTCGGATGGAGGAAAGCGGGCCGCGTGAAGCCGTTCCACAACTCCGGCTTGTCGATGTCCAGCCCCAGTTTCTTGTCGGCGTTGTTGGGCACCATCCCGCTGTAACCGGGCAGCACCGGCATGATGCCATACTCCTTCATCCGTTTCAGTATCCGCTTCTGCAAGGCCTCCTGCTGCGTGTACCAAGTGTCGGGGTTAGGGCCTCCCCACCCTTCCAAGTTGTTCATCGCCCACCACGCCAAGAATGCCGGTCCGGCAATGAATTGGTTCACTTCCTCCGCAGTATAGCCCAGACGCAGCAGCATATTCCGCCACACGCACTCCTGCCCCACCGCCGCCAGCGGAAGGTTGATGCCGTGCAAGGCCATCCAGTCTATCTCCTTCTCCCAGCGCGCCCAGTCCCAGAAAGCCATCGTGTAGCTGTACGTGCAATAATTGAAGTCATAGCGCAACCGCAAGTCCGTCTCCCGGCGCAAAGGCTCCTTTACGGGCGGCAGCACGTCGGGCAGGTCGGCCGTCATGCCGTTCCATGTCAGGTTGATGCCCGCATAATACTTCAGATACCAGTTCAGGCCCACGGCCATGTTCACATACGTATTGCCCCGCACCACGACTTTCTCCCCTTTTTGGTCCAGTTCGAAGAAGTCTTTCTCCCCCTTCTTCAACTCGAGGACAAACTTGCGCGAAGCCCCTTCGTCCATTCTTTCCAATAAGCCCTTGACAGGATTGCCGCCCCATGCGCCCAGACTTAGCGACAGGAAGCAAACAAACAAAACCTTTCTCATCTATTCATCTATTCATTTACAATTTGACAATTTACTATTTACTATTTTTCAGCCGCAGATGATGCGGATTACACGGATTCTTAAAGGGGCTTCGCCCAAATCCTTGTCATTGGCAGAGAAAAAACATAAAATCTGCGTCATCCGCGTCATCTGCGGCTGAAAAATACCTCATCCTTCATTCTATCAGCTCTTGGTGGCAACAAATTTAATTTCTTTCCCGGTCATACGGGAGGAAAATAGCTCACTTTTGGAAGAATATGGTGCAGGCTTAATGAAGAATGATGAATCAATCATTAATCATTTAATAAGTTCGCTGGGCAAGAAACCGAAGAATTCCTTGAAACAACGGGTGAAATACTTCGGGTCATTGAAGCCCACCGCATAGGCCACTTCCGAGATGTTCATGCCGCCTACGCCCTGCTCCAACATCCGCCGCGCCACGCCCAGCCGGTAATTTTTCATGAACCTCCCGATGGGCTGCCCGGCCAATGCCTGCAATTTCTGGTTCACCAAGGTCTTGCTATGCCCCATGTCACGCACAAAACTGTCCAGGTCATACTCCGCGTCCGCATAGTGCGCCTCCATCAGCTCTATGGCCCGGCCCATGAACCGGCGGTCGGGCGTGTCCTCCTTGATGTTCAGGTCCTCCACCTTGCCGCTCGCCGAGAACTTCCGCCTGTAGCTGTCCCTCAGGCGGAGCATGCCCCGGATGCGCAGGCGGAGCATGTCCTCGTCAAAGGGCTTGCCCAGGTATTCGTCCACCCCTATTTCGAAACCCTTCTTCCGCTGCGCCTCCGACGTCAGCGCCGTCAGCATCAGGATAGGGATGTGCGAAGTGGCAAGATCCGCCTTCACCCGTGCCGAAAGCTCCATGCCGTCCATCACCGGCATCATCAGGTCGCTCACTATCAAGTCCACCGGATACCGGCGAATCAATTCCAAGGCCGCCTCGCCGTTTTCCGCCTCCAGCAGGCGGTAATCCCCGGCCAGCAACAGGCCGATGTAGGCACGCATGTCCTTGTTGTCCTCTACCACAAGCAACGTGGGTTTCTGCCCATCCGCATTCTCGTCCGCTTCTTGCCGGGCAGGCTGCACGGCATCCGGTGCGGGCAAAGCAGGGTCCATGGGCTGCGTGTCCTCCGTGCCTTCCACCAAAGGCATCAGGATGCGGAACGAAGCGCCCCCGCCACGGTTGTTGCGCGCACGGACACTCCCGCCGTGCAGCTCTACGATTTTCTTGCACAAGAACAGGCCGATGCCCGTGCCGCTTTGGCCGAATACGGGGTGCCGGCCGTCCGCTTTCGATTGGTAAAAGCGGTCGAAGATGCGGTCGATGTCCTCCTCCACGATTCCACATCCCGTATCCCGCACGCTGATGTAGAGCCAGCGTCCCCGACGTTTCCTGTCGGGCACCGAAGCGACGAACACCTCAATCCGTCCCCCGTCGGGGGTAAACTTCACGGCGTTGGCCACGAGGTTGACCAATGCCTTGCGCATGTAGGCCACGTCAATGCACACTTGCGGATGCGGCAAACGGCTGTAAAGACGGATTTCCACCCCGCGTTCCCCCGCGAAGGCCTTGAAGGGAAGCAACAAGTCCGTCACGAAGCCCACGATGTCGCAGGCACGACACTCCAGGGTCACCTTGTCCATGTCCAACTTACGGAAGTCCATCAGCTCGTTCACCAGCGAAAGCAGGTAACTCGAGTTGCGTTCGGCTATCTGCAGTTCGGCTTTCACCTTTTCGTCCGTCACCTCCCGCAAGGCGTGCCCGATAGGCCCGTGAATCAGCGTCACCGGCGTACGGAACTCGTGCGTGATGTTGGTGAAGAAAGAAATCCGCTCCTCGGTTAGCGCCTCCACCTTCCGCTCCAACTCGGCGCGTTGTTCGCGATAGTGCCGTATCTTCCAGCGATACCACGCCCATACGCCGAAGCCCGCCAGCACCAACAGGCCTATGTAAAACCAAAGAGTCTTGTAGAAATAAGGGACGACGCGCACCGGCAGCTCGGTCACCCGGTCGGACCAACGCCCCGCCGCGTCCGTGGCACGCATTTGCAGGACATAGTCGCCGGGAGGCACCGCCGTGTAGCGTGCCAAGTCCTCCCCCGTCCGGGTCTCGTTCCACTCCTCTTCCAGTCCCTTCATCCGGTAAGCATACCTCACGCGGCCCTCTTCTCCATAGTCGCACGTCGTCAGGCGGACACTGAGGCGGCTCTCCCCTTCCCGCAGGCTGAGCGCCGACGTCCTCACCGGCACACCGTTCGCCGTCACCGTCGAGAGCCTCACCCGCCTGCCCCGAGCCACGATGGGCGCCTCGTCCGGACGCACCATCAGCATCCCTGCGTTCGTGGCCAGGTAGATGCGGTTGTGCCGCCGGGAATAATGGATGCCGCCTGCGTAATATTGCGTGACGGGCAGCCCGTCATCGGCCGTATAGCTCGTGAAAGACATCGTCTGTACGTCCAGCCGGCATAGACCGTCGGGCGTGGTCATCCACAGGCGCCCCTGCCCGTCCTCCGCCATGCCCGTCACCGTGTTGTCAGGCAGCCCGTCACGCACCGTATGGCATTCAAACGTCGGCTCGCCCCGTCCGTCTTCCCGCATGCGGTACAGTCCCGTGCCGTTTCCTCCCAGCCACAGCGTGCCCCGTGAGTCCTCCAGGATGCTACCTATCTTCTCCATTTGCCCCGAAGCGGGGTCGTCCAGTTTATACAGGTAGTGAACGTATTCCACCTTTTCCCGCTGTCGGGCAAACGACTCCAGGTCCACCCTCAGCAGTCCTCGCTGGGTTCCCACCCAGAGGCGATGCCGATGGTCCACGCACAAGGCCGAGATGGTTTCCAGCCTACCCGCCTCGCCGTCCAGCTGCACCCGCTCGAAGCTTCCCAGTGCCTTGTCGTAGAACAGCAGCCCCCGCGTGCTGCCCAGCCAAATGCCCCCGTTCAGCGTATCCTCGCACGCACTGCTGATGAAGTCGCTCCGCAAGGCGGGAAATTCCTCCCGCGTGTACCGCCTGAAGCGCCCGTCCTTCCGCTTCAGGTCCAGTTCGTTGATGCCCACGCCCCACGTATAGGCCCACAGCCGTTGGTCCCTGTCGATGAGCAGTCCCGTCAGCGTGTTGTTGCTCACCGAAGTCGCGTCGTCCGGCCTGAACACGTGGCGGCGGAAATCTCCCGTTTCCGGGTTCCAGCACACCAGTCCGCGCTCCATCAGCCCCATCCACAAGTTTCCGTCCCGGTCCTCGCCGATGGCGTTCACAGCCGTGTTGCCGCCCGGTGCCGGCATCCATCGCGCCGCGTCCCACCAGCTGGCCTGCAAGCGTCCGCGGGACATCAGGTTCACGCCGCCCGTTTCCGTCCCCAGCCAGATGGTCTCGCCCGTGGTGTAGACGCAGCGTATGGCGTCGCAGTTGATGGAGCCTCCGTCCAGCCCCGGCGCACTGTTGCGGCGGATGAACTCAAAGCTGTCCGTCTCCCGCCGGTAGACGTTCAGCCCGTTCAGCGTGGAGACTATCAGATGCCCCCCTTCCGTTAGGCGCATATCCGTGATGTAAGCCTGGCTCAACATCCCCGGGCGGTGCGTGGAGTAGCGGTATCGCTTCAGCTCCCGTGTCCGTGTGTCGTAGCGGAAAAGCCCTCGGTTGCTCCCCATCCAGAGCCATGCCCCGTCCTCCTGCATGCAGCTGATGCGCCAGTCGTCGCTGAAGGGAACCAGTCCTTCCCAGAGGCGCCGCGCCTCCAGTCGCCCTCCTTCGCCTTTCTCCAGCACATACACCTGGTTGTCCAGCCCCGCGCACACCGCCTCGCCCACGTCCGACACCGCCATCACGGGCGACGCACACGACTTCTCCAGCCGATAACAACCCCGCACACCGCCCCGCTCGTCCAATTCCACGAGGCACAACCCGCTGGCCGACGACACCCACATTCCCCCCCGCTTGTCCTTATACAGGGCATGAATGTCACCTGCCGCCCAGGCGGGAAGCGTCCCGTCCGCTCCGGCCGTCACGTCCACCTCGGCTTGCGTGCCCAAGTCCATCACTCTCAGCCCGTTTTCCGTCCCTATCCACAGGCGGTGGAAGTTGTCCTCACACAAGGCGTTCACATACGCGTCTTGCAACCTCAGCGTCCCGCCCATCCGCGCTACGGTCGCCACCTCATAGCCGTCATAACGACCAATGCCGGCAGGCGTCGCCACCCAGACAAACCCGTCGGAGTCCCGGACAATGTCGTTCACCGTCCCCGACGGCATTCCGTCCCTCTCCGTCAGGTAGCGGAAATTATATCGGCTGAAGAAGCTTACCCCCTCCTCTGCCCGGACAATCGCCGGCACAAGCAGCAGCCACAGGGCACTTATTATCAATTGTAATCTCATGGCATTCAATGTATCAATGGCACAAATATAGTGAAAATCTTCCATATGCAAACCTTTGTCCGGTTCTCTCCCCACTTCAACCGCCCTTATCCCGTATCTTGTCTTTGATAAAAAGCCTTTTCCCTTAATAAAAAGGGTTCATCCGAGAAATGCGTAGGTGATAAATAGGAATTTAACAGTGTCTTGTTTGATTTTTCAGCCGCAGATGACGCGGATTACACGGATTTTTAAAGGGGCTTCGCCCTGCTGTCACCCCGAGCGTGGTCGAGGGGTCTTACGTAGCCCATATTAAGCATTATGTGAGATTGCCCTTTTCTTTCGCAAATCATAGGCTTTTCCCTCGCAAAACATCGCCTTTTTCCTCGCAAATCATAGGCTCGTTTCTAAAGACTTTCTTGACGTGGCCAAAGAGGAATTTTGGCATTGTAAAGGCTGTCTTGACAAACACAAAGTAGGCTTTCCTTTTCTGCCTTCACGCCTTCACGTTCCTGCAACCTGTTGTATTTGAATAAAATGCTGTGAAAGATACATCCTTCACGGAAGTTTCACGGTATTTTCTTGCCTATTCTTTGTGAAAGATGGATGTTGTACGCATTCATTCATAGGATGTACGATTTTACCCTTCCCTGTACAATTCTAGCAGGTCAAGTGTTAGGTGAAATGAGGCGTGAAGCATCCGTGAAGGATGTATCTTTCACAAGATTTTGTTCAAAATCAAACAGTTATAAGGGCGTGAAGGCGTGAAACTTACAATGGGCAATCACATTTAAACAGAAGGTTGCTTTCATTTAAAGGGACGCAACGGCACTTTAAATGAAAAATAATGCATCATTTTACCTACGCAATTGTCGGATGAACCTATTTTGTCTCTATCACTTTTATGCGGAGAATCATTTCATAAAAAGCCTTCTTATCATAATTGAGGCAAGGAGAAAGTCCCCCGTCGCCTGCGGACAAAGCCCCGAAAGGCGCTCTTTTCGCCCATTTTTTTGCTGTTTCATAAAAATGCATTAGCTTTGTATCAGAAACTATAAACAGAAGATTATGACCAAATTTGAGACCGAAGAAAGAATCGTAGCTATGCTCAAGACGGTGTACGACCCGGAAATCCCGGTCAACGTCTACGACCTGGGACTGATCTACAAGATAGATGTGACAGACGAGGGCGACGTGACCATCGATATGACGCTGACCGCCCCCAACTGCCCCGCAGCGGACTTCATCATGGAGGACGTGCGGCAGAAGATAGAAAGCATAGACGGCGTGCACACCGCCACCATCAACCTCGTATTCGAGCCCGTGTGGGACAAGGACATGATGAGCGAGGAGGCGAAGCTGGAGCTGGGTTTCCTATAAGAATGAAGAGTTTAGAATAAAGAATGAACGTATGAAAAAAACAGTATTTGCAATGATGGCGGGCGCGGCGATGCTGACGGCCTGCCAATCGACACTACAAAAGACTACGATAACGGGCATACTGGAAGGTGTGGAAAGCGACACGCTGGTAACCCTCATCTATCCCGTCACAAAAGAAGGTAGAACGGTCAGAGACACCATTGCCCTGCAAAACGGCAAGTTTACCATCGAAGTAACGAACGACACGATTCCAAGCTATGTGAACATACTGCCCAAGCCCGTTGGTAACAAGGCCGTCAATATGTCAGAATTCATTCAAATCCTTGCCATCCCCGGACAGCCCTTGACGGTGACAGGCACGATAAACAACCATCAAATAACCGGCAACGAATTCTACACCAAATACAACGAAGCACAAAAGGAATGGAAAGACCTTGAAGACAAAATCAACCAAATGTCTCAAATCGCCGTGGAAATGGAACAGCAAGGCATACCCGGCGACTCAGTCCGAAAGTATTACGCTCCGGTACGGGACATGATTGCCCAAACGGTGGACAAACGAGCGGAATACATACGCCAACATCCGGACGAAGACGTTTCGCTGTATCTAGCGACTCGCACCGGAAATCGCTTTGAAGAAGTATTCCCGTTGCTGACCGACAAGGTCAAGAACGGACCTTTGGCAGCTCTTTATCGGACGATGGACAAGGGGCTGAAAGAGCAAAAGGCACGCGAAGAAGCACGAGCCAAGATTGTGGAAGGTGCCGAAGCTCCAGACTTCACACTGAAGGACCTCAACGGACAGGATTTGGCGCTGTCATCCCTGCGCGGAAAGTATGTCGTGCTGGACTTCTGGGGTAGCTGGTGTGGTTGGTGCATCAAAGGCATCCCCGACATGAAGAAGTATTACGAGAAGTATAAAGACCGTATGGAAATCCTCGGCATTGACTGCCGCGACACGGAAGAGAAATGGAAAGCCGCTGTGGAGAAATATGAATTACCCTGGTTGCATGTACGCAATGAAGGGAATCCGGACGTCAGCCTGCTCTACGGCATCCAAGGCTATCCGACGAAGATTGTCGTAGATCCCGAAGGCAAGATTGCCAAGATAGTCGTAGGCGAAGACCCGGCATTCTATGAATACTTGGACAAGCTGTTCAAATAACGATGTAAATCATATATATAAGTAGTTAATGACATGAGAAATGTATATTTTATCTCCGACGCCCATTTGGGTTCACGCGCCATCGAGCACGGACGTACGCAAGAACGCAGGCTGGTGAACTTCCTGAACAGCATCAAACACAAGGCCGCTGCGGTCTATCTGCTGGGCGATATGTTCGACTTCTGGTATGAATTCCGCCTGGTAGTGCCCAAAGGTTATACGCGTTTTTTGGGCAAACTGTCTGAACTGACTGATTTGGGAGTAGAAGTACATTTCTTCACAGGCAACCACGACATTTGGTGCGGTGATTATCTGACACAGGAATGCGGTGTCATCCTCCATCGCGAGCCATTGACTACCGAAATCTACGGGAAAGAGTTCTACCTGGCCCACGGTGATGGGCTGGGTGACCCCGACCGTAAATTCAAGTTTCTGCGCACCATCTTCCACAGCCATACCTTACAAGCCTTATTTTCCACTTTACACCCCCGATGGAGTGTTGAATTGGGCTTGACTTGGGCCAAACACAGCCGCCTGAAACGCATAGAAGGGAAAGAACCCGACTATATGGGTGAGGATAAAGAACCGTTGGTGCTCTACACCAAGAATTATCTGAAAAGCCATCCCGACATCAATTTCTTTATTTACGGACACCGGCACATCGAACTGGATTTGATGCTGAATGCCACCTCCCGCATACTCATACTAGGAGATTGGATCCGATATTACACGTATGCCGTCTTCGACGGAGAAAATTTGTTCTTAGAGAACTATATCGAAGGAGAGACCCATCCTTAACCGCGCGGAATAGTCAAGAAAAGACAAGCCGCATAACTGACTCCTTAGCACGATTACTAATCATTAGTGGTCGAAAGATTTTTTAGAGTGCTCCCTTTTCTTTCCTCTAGTCTCTCTTTTTGGGACAGAGTCTGGCATCGCTTTAAGGGGTATAAAAGGGGCATAATCCGCTTTAAACC
>CALUIQ010000249.1 GCA_944320735.1 uncultured Bacteroides sp.
ACGAACATCTCTATCGGGTGAATGCGGACGGAAGCGGGCTGAAACTTCTGACCCAGGGCGAATACTTCCACAAAGTGGCTATGGACGACGATGCCCGCTACGTGGTGGACAATTACTCGCGGGTGAACACCGTGCCCTGTACCGTATTGATAGACCGTAACGGCAACAAGGTGATGGATTTGCAGGAGAGCGACTTCTCTCGCCTGTTCGAGGCCGGCTACAAGTTCCCCGAACTCTTCACGGTGAAGGCGGCCGATGGCGTGACCGACCTCTACGGCGTGATGTACAAGCCCTACGACTTCGACTCCACCAAAGTCTATCCCATCATCGACTACGTATATCCCGGCCCGCAGGTAGAGGCAGTGTATTATCCGTTCACTCGGATGAGCGTGCGCACCGACCGTTTGGCGCAGGCGGGCTTCATTGTCATCTCGGTAGGCCAACGTGGCGGACACCCCAGCCGCTCCAAGTGGTATCACAATTACGGTTACGGCAATATGCGCGACTATCCGCTGGCCGACCACAAGGCGGCGGTAGAGCAATTGGCGGCTCGTTACTCGTTTATTGACATCGATCGGGTGGGCATCCACGGACATTCGGGTGGCGGATTCATGTCGACAGCGGCCATCTTGCAATATCCCGACTTCTACAAGGCTGCCGTGTCTTGTGCCGGCAACCACGACAACCGCATCTACAACCGCTGGTGGAGCGAGACGCACCACGGTGTGAAGGAGCAGGTGTCCGAGAATGGCGACACGACCTTTGTCTACAAGATAGCCACGAACTCCGAAATAGCCGGCCGGTTGAAAGGGCACTTGATGCTGGTACACGGCGACATTGACAACAACGTGCATCCGGCAAACACCATCCGCGTGGCCAATGCTCTGATACGGGCGGGCAAACGTTTCGAGATGCTCATCCTGCCCGGCCAGCGTCACGGCTTCGGCGATATGGACGAGTATTTCTACTGGCGTATGGTGGACTTCTTCTCCCGTTGGCTGAACGGCAAGGCGGAGGAATCGGTGGATATTCCCCAACGTTGACGGTGCAAAATCTTTTCTCCGCCAACGTATGAGCTTTCAAAGTCGTTTTTTCGGGGAAAAGATTTTGTTGTTTCATTTTTCTTTCAGACTTTTGTAACCAAACAGTATTATTAATCTATATAAATGACGAATATCATGAATACAAACATGGAGAAGCCCTATGTGGTAGGTATCGACATAGGCGGAACGAACACCGTGTTCGGCATTGTGGACGCACGCGGAACAGTCCTTGCAAGCAGTTCTATCAAGACCGGTGCTTATTCGGAAGTGGAAGACTATGTAGACGCAGTATGCAAAAACTTAGTGCCTTTGCTGGAAGCAAATGGCGGGGTTGATAAGATTAAAGGAATTGGTGTCGGCGCGCCCAATGGCAACTATTATACAGGTACCATCGAATTTGCTCCGAATCTCCCGTGGAAAGGTGTCATACCTTTGGCCAAGTTGTTCGAGCAACGTTTGGGTATTCCTACAGCGTTGACCAACGATGCCAATGCGGCGGCCATCGGCGAGATGACGTATGGCGCGGCACGTGGTATGAAGGATTTCATTATGATAACCTTGGGTACCGGCGTGGGTAGCGGAATCGTTATCAACGGACAGTTGGTGTACGGGCATGACGGGTTTGCCGGAGAGTTGGGTCACGTCATCATCCGCAGGGATGGCCGTTTGTGCGGTTGCGGGCGTAACGGTTGCTTGGAGACATATTGTTCGGCTACCGGCGTTGCACGCACGGCGCGCGAATTCCTCACGGCCAGTACCGAGCCCAGTTTGCTTCGTTCCATTCCGGCCGAGAACATTACCTCAAAGGATGTATATGACGCGGCTGTGCAAGGCGACCAATTGGCTGTGAATATTTTCAATTTCACCGGAACCATCTTGGGTGAGGCCTTGGCCGATGCCATCGCTTTCTCCAGTCCGGAAGCCATTATCCTCTTCGGTGGTTTGGCCAAATCGGGCGAGTACATCTTCAAGCCCATTCGGGAATCCATCGAGAAGAACGTGCTGAACATCTACAAAGGCAAGACCAAATTGCTGATGTCCGAGCTGAAGGATGCCGATGCGGCTGTGTTGGGTGCCAGCGCATTGGGCTGGGAAATCAAATAGCAAAAAAGAGGGAAACCCCGCATAGGAGTTTCCCTCTTTTTTGTTCGTAACTCAAACAAGAAATCCACCGTATTGTTAACCGTTGGCTCTTTTCTCTTTGATTCTTGCTTTCTTACCGGTAAGACCGCGCAGGTAATACAACTTGGCACGACGTACTTTACCAATCTTGTTCACCTCAATGCTGTCGATAGCCGGTGATTCCAACGGGAAGATACGCTCTACACCGATAGTACCAGACATCTTGCGTACAGTGAAACGCTTCTTTTCACCATGTCCGGAGATTTTGATAACAACACCACGATACTGCTGTATACGTTCCTTGTTACCTTCCACGATACGATATGCTACGGTCACCGTGTCACCTGCCTTGAAGCTGGGATGCTGTTTGCCGGTAGCAAATGCTTCTTCTGCAATTTTAATTAAATCCATTGTTTTACTTTGATTAAATTGTTTATCGTTACTACGCAACATACCAGGCTTCTCTCTGTTTTTCCTGACAGCGATTGCGCGAAAGCGGTTGCAAAGGAACGAATTATTTGCCGGATACACAAATGTTTGGCTGTTTTTTTTCGGAATAGTTCATATAATTCATTCTCCCACTCACTTCTGCCATTTGGAGATACCTCACATACGTTCAACATGACAGAATGATAGGTTGTTCTTCGTTCTCGGACTACTTCACGGAAAGCGCAGTGGAAGCCAACCGGAATTAATTGATAAGATTTTTCGCAAACAAAACGACCGGAATTTATTCGAAAAAAATCTTTCCTTTTATATTATGAAACGGAAGATTTTTTTTTTTGTAACACATTGATATTTAGTAAATAATAATTTCTGATTTCCTAAATTGGTCGAATAAATGTAACCTTTGGGGAATTTTCATCACTAATTTTGAATAGATTTTTTGACCGTAATTTCTTTAGTATCAAATCTTTTTATTACATTTGCAGTGTTTTTCGCCGTTTCATAATATAAAGCAGTGAAATACAAAAGACTTAATTAGCTGAAAGTTAAACACTTGTGATATGGAAGCAAATACATTAAAGCGCATTGCGCTTTGTTCTTCTCGTCACATAACAACGGCAGGCCATTGTTGCTGAGTTTTTACTCCGGAATGCTGCCGTTATGCCTGAAAGAAGGTACTCCGGAGCTCTCATGCGATTGACATGAGAGGAACATGAAGAACGCCCTTTTTTAATGAAGAATTGGCTGCGCTGTCAGTGTAAGTTTTCAACCACAAGAAAGTCCTTCATTCCACATTCTTCATTCCACATTCTTCATTCATAATTCTTCATTCTTAATTCTTCATTTATATTATAATGGTATTGCCCGACAAACTCAACCATGTGGATTACCGTTGGTACGTGGTGCGCACCAAGCGCCACCAGGAAAGCAAGCTGGTGGAGCTTCTGGAAAAGCGAAAGGCACAGTCCAAGAACATCCTCGAAATCTATGCGCCGACCCATACCACGGTGAACGTGCATCAGGACGGCGATGAGAAACAAAAGCCGCTGTTTGCGGGCATCGTGTTCGTACTCGCCACGCAGCAGGCACTGATGGATTTCATAAAAGAACATTCACTGGACGGCGACGTACAGTATGAACGCAAAAAAGAAAAAGGGGAAAGCACACGGATGTGTGTCATTCCCGAAGAACAAATGCGCGCTTTCCGTGACTACAACGAGAACTATGCCGACAAGGTGATCGTGTTGGAACGCCCCTATACAGATTATTCGTTCAATGAGAAAGCGGGCGAGCCGAACGAGATTGTGCGTGTCATCGACGGCCCGCTTGCCGGCTGTGAAGGATATATCTGTCGCTTCCGCAACGGAAAGCGGTTGGTGTTCCAAGTGCGGGGCTTTGAACCGGGCAGCAGGCTCACGGTTTCCTACCCCAAGGCATGGGACTTGCACGTGGTTCGTTTGCACAATATGGAAGGCGACCGGCTGTCGGTCGGGACGGAGAAAGGGCGCGCCGTGGATTTGCTCGTTGGCTTCCTGCAAGGCTGTGGATACGAAGAACGCATCTTGCCTATGCTCTACGACGTCATCGACCGCCTTGTCGCCAAACCCTCGTTGGTCTCCCTCTGCAAGGAACTCCACAAGCAGGGCGATGTCGCTTTCAGCCAACGGTTGGCTCAGATGAGTGGAAAGGAAGCGGAACTTGTCATCAACCTCGCGCGTTACGAGCGTGACAATTCGGGATATGTAAGGGAGAATTGGAACAAGCTCACGCTTCGTCCCTTTCTCACCCCTACTTCCGGCGTGGAGATGGAAGACGGCAAGACGGAGACGGAACTTCGGCACAAGGATTTTACGGAAATCATCCGCAAGGTGGACATTACGGAGGAAGCCTACCAACCCAGCCGACAAAAGGACGAGACGATTACCACCACTTATTATGCCCATGTCGGTATGGTGAGGGATGGAGACAAGGAGGAATACATATGCTTCGCCAATTGGGACGGTTTCCTGCAAGCATACTTCTTGACTGCGGGAAAAGCCCACGAGAAACTCATCGAGTCTTTCCGCAACTATGCACCTACTTTATATAAAGTATTGACGGACGCGGATTCACCTGTAAAGGCCGTGCCCGATTTCAAGGTCGGCGAAGACACGCTGAACGTCCTGGCCATCCAATCATCCGCGCAAGAAAAAGATGCGGCAAAGGACCAATTGATTGAAACCAGTGTTCGCATTTGCACGGAAGTCAATACCACCAACCGCCTCGCCGTCTGGCGCAGGTACCTGCGGACGGTATGGCTGCATGAATAGAATGAATAGAATGAAGAATGATGAAAGTGATATTTTCCACGAATACAGCCCGGAAGTCCGGAAAAAATCCTATATTTGCTCTCTATAACCAAAAGAAAAGACAATGGAGCAGCCCGTATTGAAATTCTATCCCATAGGCATACAGACCTTCTCCGATTTGCGGGAAGAAAACTATCTGTATATCGACAAGACGGAATACGTCTACCGTATGACGCATTCCGCTTCTAAATATATGTTCCTCAGCCGTCCCCGCCGTTTCGGCAAGTCCTTGTTGGTGAGCACGCTTCACGCCTATTTCGAAGGACGGAAAGATTTGTTCCAAGGCTTGGCCATCGAACGGTTGGAAAAGGAATGGACGCAATATCCGGTGCTGCACTTCGACATGAGTCTTGGCAAGCACATGCGGGAAGAGGAACTGCAGCGGTATCTGCATAGTATTCTGAATGATAATGAATTGCGGTTGGGCGTTGTCCCCCGTGAATCGCAAGACGTAAACCTGCGCTTGAAGGATTTAATCATGGCGGTTAATCAAAAATACAACAGCAAGGTCGTAGTGCTGATTGACGAATACGACGCTCCGCTGCTCGACGTGATGCACGAGGACGAGAACCTACCCGCACTTCGCAACGTTATGCGCAACTTCTATAGTCCCCTGAAAGCGTGCGGCCCTTACCTGCGCTACGTATTCCTGACGGGTATCACCAAGTTCTCCCAACTGAGCATTTTCAGTGAGCTGAACAACATACAGAACATCAGTATGCTCACGGAGTATGTTGCCATCTGTGGCATTACCGAGGAGGAGATGCGCACGCAGATGGACGCGGACTTGGAAGCGTTCGCCGCCAAACTGCATACGGACAAGGAAGGACTTCTGTCCAAACTGAAAGCTAATTACGACGGCTATCATTTTACGTGGCCTTCGCCGGACATCTACAATCCCTATAGCCTGTTCAACGCCTTCAATGATGGTAAGATAGATTCCTATTGGTTCGGCAGCGGCACTCCCACGTATCTGATTGAGATGTTGCGTAAGTTCCATATGGACGTTCTGCAATTGGGCGGTAGCGTGGATGCCAACAAAGAAGATTTTGACGCTCCTACCGAACGATTGACCAGTATCATTCCTCTGCTTTACCAGAGCGGCTATTTCACCATTAAGGAAGGCAACGAAAGGTTGGGCATTTATACCTTAGGCATCCCCAACCGGGAAGTGCGCTTGGGGTTGATGAAAAGTCTCATACCCTATTATCTGACTTCCGACACGCTTTCGGTGTCTGGTGCTTTAATCGCCATGGCAAAAAGCCTGTATCGGGACGACATGGACGCTACCCTGCAGGCTATGCAGGTGTTCCTGTCCACCATTCCCTATGCGGACAACACCCATTACGAGGGTCATTACCAACAAGTGCTCTATATTCTGTTCAGCTTGTTGGGTTACTATACAGACGTGGAAGTTCGTACCCCTCGCGGACGGGTAGACGTGGTGATGCGCACCGACCGTACCTTATATATTATAGAGCTGAAGTTGGACAAGGATGCCGACGTTGCCCATGGGCAGATAGACCTGAAGCAATACCCCGAACGCTTCGCCCTCTGCGGCCTGCCGATGGTGAAAGTAGGCATCAGCTTCGACAAGGAGAAGAAGACTATTGGGGATTGGAAGATAGAGAAAGTCTGACTTCCTTTTCCTTTGCCGGATGAAGATTAATCGCTAACTTTGTGACAGAAAAAACTTGCAGAGCCATGATGAAGTACCCCATAGGAATACAGAGCTTCCCCGACATCCGTGAGAGAGGATTCGTTTACGTTGACAAGACGGCGTTTGTTTACCAAATGGCGTTGATGGGGAAATACTATTTCCTCAGCCGTCCCCGCCGTTTCGGCAAGTCCTTGCTTGTCTCCACGATGGAGGCTTACTTCCTGGGGCGGAAAGACCTGTTCAAGGGACTGGCCATCGAGAAGTTGGAAACGGAGTGGAAGAAGTACCCCGTGCTTCATTTGGACTTGAATGCCGGCAGGTATGGCAAGGAGACTGATTTGGATGACTTCTTGAACGACTCGCTTGCCCAATGGGAACAGATTTACGGCTCCAGGCCGACAGAAGTGAATGCCGAACTGCGTTTCAAAGGTGTCATCCGTCGTGCTTGCGAACAGTCGGGCGAACAGGTGGTGGTGCTGGTGGACGAATACGACAAGCCGCTTTTGGCCACCATTGACAACAAGCCCCTGCACGATGCGTATCGCAATCAACTGAAAGCCTTCTTCTCCGTGCTCAAGTCGATGGATGCCTGCATCCGTTTCGGCTTCATTACAGGCGTGAGCAAGTTCAGCCACGTCAGCATTTTCAGTGACCTAAACAATCCGGATGACATCTCCATGGATGCAAGATACGTCGATATTTGCGGCATCAGCGAACAGGAACTGCACACTTGTTTTGACGAATCCATCCGTGAACTGGCCAGTGCCAACGGAATGACCTGCGAAGAGACTTGCGAAAAACTACGCAAGCAATACGACGGTTACCATTTCCGTGAGAACAGCGTGGGCATCTACAATCCGTTCAGCTTGCTCAACACGTTTGCCAAAGGTGCATTCAACGATTATTGGTTTGCCACGGGCACACCCACGTTCTTGGTGAAGCTGTTGCAGCAAAATGACTGCGAGTTGAGCGAATTACAGGAGACCTATGTCAGCGCATCGACACTTACAAGTACGGACGAGGATTATGAGGATCCCATTCCCGTGCTGTTTCAAAGCGGTTACCTCACCATCAAGGGGCGTGACCCATATATGGGCATACAGCTTGGCTTCCCCAATGAAGAGGTGGAACGCGGCTTTTTCGATTTCCTGCTTCCCCATTCCAGAACACTCTCTACTTGATTTTTACTATGTTGGGCTACAACGTACAGGTAGAGCAGGCCACCAGCCAAGGGCGTATGGACATCACTGTCCAGACGGAAGATTACGTCTATATCATTGAACTGAAGCTCGACAAGACCGCCGAGGAAGCCCTCCGTCAAATCAAGGACAACCAGTATGCCCGCCCCTTCCAGACAGATGGGCGCAAGCTTTACCTGATAGGCGTGAACTTCTCGTCGGAAACGAGGACGGTGGAGAAGTGGGTGATTGAAGAGCGATAATCTATACCTATATGCAATTCCCCATTGCCTACGTTTGGAAATGGCCATTGTGTGCTTATTAGAATGACCATTCTGACAACCACCCGATTTTTCAAGGAGGAAAAACCCCTATGAGGAGGGTGTATCATAATTGGGAAATAGAACACAGAGGCACAAAGACACAGAGAAAATATAGTTGTAAATCCATGAAATAAAATCTCTGTGTCTCTGTATCTCCGTGTTTAAATCATTTCGGCACACCCTCAGCATCCGCGGTATGGAATGGCAGAAAGATTCATTGAAAAATTGCCCCGCCAGAGAGGATTATCCTCTCCGCAATATAGGATAATCCTCTTTTGAATATAGGATAATCCTCTTTTGAA
>CALUIQ010000250.1 GCA_944320735.1 uncultured Bacteroides sp.
GTTCGTCGGCTCTCATATCCTTAAAAAGCATTAATCCGATGAATGGTTTTAATTATTGTTGTATTTTTGCGGCAATTAACCAAAGATGACTGTAATGAAAGAAAATGTCAATCATGTAGGCCTCACCGATGAAGAGGTGATTCGTAGTCGTGCCGAGCACGGTGTCAATCTGTTGACTCCTCCCAAGCGTCCTTCACTGCTGAGGCTTTATTTAGAGAAATTTCAAGACCCTGTAGTAAAAGTGTTGTTGGTGGCGGCATTGTTTTCGCTGGCCATTTCCATTGTAGAAAATGAGTATGCGGAGACCATCGGTATCATCGCCGCAATTTTGCTGGCCACCGGTATTGGTTTCTTCTTTGAATACGATGCGAATAAGAAATTCGACTTGCTGAACGCTGTTAATGAGGAAACGCATGTGAAGGTTATCCGCAATGGTCGTGTGCAGGAAGTTCCGCGCAAGGATATTGTGGTGGGCGATGTGGTGATACTGGAGACGGGTGAGGAGATGCCTGCCGATGGCGATTTGCTGGAAGCCGTATCCCTGCAAGTGAATGAGTCGAATCTGACCGGTGAACCGGTGGTGTCGAAGACAACGGTGGAAGCCGACTTTGACCATGAGGCCACGTATGCGTCAAACCGTGTGTTGCGTGGTACGACGGTGGTGGACGGTCATGGTATGATGCGTGTGGATGCTGTAGGTGACGCGACCGAGATTGGCAAGGTCGCTCGTCAAAGCACTGAACAAAGCACTGAGCCTACACCTCTTAATATACAGTTGACCAAGTTGGCCAACCTGATTGGTAAGATTGGCTTTACGGCTGCGGGTTTGGCGTTCGCCATCTTCTTTATTAAAGATGTAATACTGTTCTACGACTTCGGCTCTTTCCATACGTTCTCCGACTGGTTGCCCGCTTTGCAAGCCACGTTGAAGTACTTTATGATGGCCGTTACGCTGATTGTGGTGGCAGTGCCCGAAGGACTTCCGATGAGCGTGACTTTGAGCTTGGCGTTGAACATGCGCCGCATGCTTTCCACGAACAACCTGGTGCGTAAGATGCACGCTTGCGAGACAATGGGTGCCATTACCGTTATCTGTACCGACAAGACGGGTACGCTGACCCAAAACCAGATGCAGGTGTACGAGGCAAAGTTGGATGAGGCTAATCCCGACTTGATTGCCGAAGGCATTGCCGCCAACTCGACTGCTTTTTTGGAAGAAAAGGCTGCTGGCGAGAAACCTTCGGGCGTAGGCAACCCCACGGAAGTGGCTTTGCTGTTATGGCTCAACGGCCAAGGAAAGGACTACTTGGCTTTGCGCGAAGGAGCGAAGGTGGTGAACCAGCTCACTTTCTCCACCGAGCGGAAGTATATGGCCACGTTGGTTGACTCTCCCTTGCAAAAGAAACGGATATTATATGTAAAAGGCGCACCCGAAATAGTGATGGGCAAGTGCCAGCTGGCAGATAGCCAAGTCAAGCAATACAACGAGCAACTGCTCGCTTATCAGAACATGGCCATGCGTACACTGGGATTGGCCTATAAATACGTGCCTGAAGGTGCCTCGGAAGATTGTGCCGAACTGGTGGCGGAGGGTGGCATGACGTTCCTTGGTATCTTTGCCATCAGCGACCCCATCCGTCCCGATGTGCCTGCCGCTGTGCAGAAATGCCAGTCAGCCGGCATCAGTGTGAAGATTGTGACGGGCGACACGCCGGGTACGGCTACGGAGATAGCCCGCCAAATTGGTTTGTGGAAGCCCGAAGATACGGAGCGCAATCGCATTACCGGTGCGGATTTTGCCGCTTTGAGTGACGAAGAAGCGTTGGACCGTGTGATGGACCTGAAAATTATGTCCCGTGCCCGTCCTACAGACAAACAACGTTTGGTGCAGTTGCTCCAGCAGAAAGGTGCGGTGGTGGCCGTGACGGGTGACGGAACGAACGATGCTCCGGCCTTGAACCATGCGCAGGTAGGTTTGTCGATGGGTACAGGTACATCCGTGGCCAAAGAAGCAAGCGACATCACGCTGTTGGATGACTCGTTCAACAGCATCGGCACGGCTGTGATGTGGGGACGTTCGCTCTATAAGAACATCCAACGTTTCATTGTTTTCCAATTGACTATCAACTTCGTGGCTCTGTTCATCGTGTTGTTAGGCTCGTTGATAGGCACTGAGTTGCCTCTCACCGTGACACAGATGCTTTGGGTGAACCTTATTATGGATACCTTTGCCGCCTTGGCTTTGGCTTCTATCCCGCCCAGCGAAAGCGTGATGAAGGAAAAGCCTCGTAAGCGTACCGACTTTATCATCACCAAAGGAATGCGTGAGATGATATTTGGTGTGGGCTTGCTCTTTGCCATCGTGTTGTTAGGCTTGTTGTTCTATTTTGAGCAAGGTGGAATGAGCGTGCGCGAACTGACCGTCTTCTTCACCTTCTTCGTGATGCTGCAGTTCTGGAATTTGTTCAATGCGCGCGTGTTTGGTACGACCGATCCCGCTTTTAAAGGCATTTCCAAGTCCTATGGTATGGAGTTTATTGTGCTGGCCATTTTGGGCGGACAGTTCCTTATTGTACAATTTGGTGGAGCCGTATTCCGTACCGAACCGCTTGATTGGAAGACTTGGTTGCTCATTATCGCTTCTTCTTCGTTCGTTTTGTGGATTGGTGAGATTGTGCGTTGGATACAGCGCGTCGGTCAGAAGTAAGCTATGGATTTGCAAGGTGTAAAGACACTCATCATCGATTTTGGCGGTGTGTTGATTGACCTCGACCGTCAACGGTGCATAGATAGTTTTGTCGAGCTTGGATTCCCCGATGTGGAGTCCATGCTCGATATGTGCCATCAGCACGGCTTCTTTTTGCAGCATGAGAAAGGATTGCTGTCGGATGAAGAGTTCCGTGAGGAGATACGTAGGCGTATGCCTCTCGCCGTGACCAACGCACAGATTGACGAAGCTTGGAATCGTTTCTTGGTAGGAGTCCCGGCTTATAAGTTGGATTTCCTGCTTCAGTTGCGTTCTTGTTACACTGTATATCTGTTGAGCAATACCAACGGCATCCATTGGCAATGGGCACTTCAAAACGTGTTTAATTATAAAGGGCATCGGGTAGAAGATTTCTTCGACCGCATTTTCTTGTCTTTCGAGATGAAGATGGTCAAACCCGACGCGGAGATTTTCCGTCGGGTGATAGCCGAAACCGGACTGAATCCCACTGAAACATTGCTCATAGACGATGCGGAGAGCAATTGCCGTACAGCCCGTTCGTTAGGCATTCGTACTTATATGCCTCAACTTCATGAAGACTGGCGTTCTATTTTTAAAACGGAGGTCGTGTGCGGCTGATTCGTGACATAGTAGAGGCAGAAGATTTGCGTCCGGCCGTAGCGACCATCGGATTCTTCGATGGCGTGCATGAGGGGCACCGCTTTCTGATAACACAAGTTGAGGAAGCAGCCGCTTCTCGCGGGCTGGCGTCCACCGTAATTACCTTTCCAAAACATCCCCGTGCTGTGATGCACCCCGATTTTCATCCCGAACTGTTGACTACCTGTGAGGAGAAATTGGACCGCTTGGCACAGACCGGTGTGGATTGTTGTGTCTTGCTGGACTTCACGCCGGAGTTGTCAGCTTTGTCTGCCCGTCAGTTTATGGAGGTGTTGCACAGGCGATACGCCATACAAGTGCTGGTTATCGGTTATGATCATCGTTTCGGCCACGGGCGGAGTGAAGGCTTTGAGGACTATGTGCGCTACGGCCGTGAGTTGGGCATGGAAGTATTACCCGCTGAAGCCTATCATTTGGATTTGTCCGATTGCTCATTACCGGTCTGTTCGTCCAGCATTCGTCATCTGTTGCATGAAGGCGACGTTGCTTCGGCTGCCTATTACTTAGGCTATCCTTATTTCTTGAATGGTACGGTAGTGAGTGGCTTTCAGGTAGGTCGTCGCTTAGGCTATCCTACGGCTAATCTGCAAGTGAACGATAGCCGTAAGATAGTGCCTGCTTATGGAGTCTACGCCGTCCGCATAGAAGTAGATGGCCGTGCCTATGGCGGTATGCTCAACATTGGTTGCCGTCCGACCTTGGATAATGGCGACAATACCACTATCGAGGTGCATATCTTTGATTTCGACAGGGATATCTACCGACATTCCCTGCGCCTTTCCTTTGTGCGGCGTATCCGTGCCGAACGGAAGTTCGCTTCGGTGGATGAGCTGGTCGCACAACTTCATCAGGATGCGGAAACAGCGCACGGAATGTTATGGCTTTAAGCAGAGTCAGTTTTCCTCTTGAAACGTCTGTCCGTTCACTTTCACGTTCTTGGAGAATTTCACGTCCAAAGCTTTCCCGTTTGTTTCAACTTGTGCGTTGTCGATGTTGACATTCTCTGCCTGGCTGATGATGATGCCGGTCTTGGCGTTGTTGATGACTACATCTTTGATTTGTATGTTGCGGATGGGCATTTCTGGCAGACCGTTGAAGAACATGGCGCGGCCTACGTTGTTGGCGGTGATATTCGTAATGTAAATGTCACGGAAAGCGGGCGTTTCTTCGGTTACCGGAGGTATGGCAGTCTTCATACGCTTGGCCAAATCTTCTTCACTTTCTTCTCCCGCGCCTTTGCCTCCATAGAAGAGGTCGAATAAGAGCGCTTCATGAGGGATGTCTATCATTTGGATGCGGTCGATGTGGATATTCTCTACCACGCCACCGCGGCCGCGTGTGCTCTTGAAGCGGAGACCGACATCGGTCCCCAGGAAAGTGCAGTCGGATACGTAGATGTTCTTCACGCCGCCGGACATCTCACTACCCACAACGAATCCCCCGTGACCGTGCAGCACGATGTTGTTCTTAACAATGACGTTTTGGCAAGGCTCTCCACGTTTGCGTCCGTCCTCATCCTTGCCGGACTTGATACAGATAGCGTCATCGCCGGCATCGAAGATATTGTTGGTTATCAACGCATAGTTACAAGACTCCAAGTCAAGCGCGTCGCCGTTTTGTGAATACCATGGGTTGAACACTTTCACATTGTTGATGGTGATGTGCTCACACGAAAGCGGATGCAGGCACCAAGCGGGCGAATTCTTGAACGTGACTCCCTCTAACAGCACTTTCTTGCTCTTGACAATGCTCAGCAGAACCGGGCGCAACCAAGGGCGGATTTCATTCCATTCTTCTTCTGTTTCAATCCCTTCAGGCGTGTTGAATTCCTTACAGGCTTTGGCACCTTTCAACGAGCCGGGCGTAGGATACCATACATCGTTTTCGATGACTCCGCCGGTGCTTATCAACGCTTTCCATTGCGAGGAGGTCATTTTCCCCTTCTTTACCGGACGCCAGCTGTCGCCCGAGCCATCGAATACCCCGTGTCCCGTAATGGCGATGTTTTCCACTCCACGTGCCGAGATAGGCGATTGGCACCGCCGCGTCTCCAATCCTTCAAAAGAAGTTTCAATGATGGGATAGGCGTTGAAGTCATCGGTGAACACCACCAATGCGTTAGCTTCAGTATAAAGATTGACATTGTCCAGCAAGACGATAGGCCCGGTCAGCCACAGTCCCTCAGGGATAATGACTTTGCCACCCCCTTGGGCGTTCACGGCCTTGATGGCATCGTTGATGGCTTGTGTGTTCAGTGTCTTACCGTCTGCTTTTGCGCCGAAGTCCTCGATATTGACCGCATAGTCGGGGAAAGACGGCCGTTCCACTTGGGGCATATCGAAAGGTATTCCTTCATATATACTATTGTCTGTGAGGCTCGTCTGTTGTGTCGGAGCCGTGTGCGAGCAGGATGTCCATAGGATGACCAGCAGCGCAAGCATTCCTGATTTTTCAATAAGTGTGTTCATTCGTGATACCTTTAAATTTTCTTGTTTGCAAAAATATCCCTCTATCTCTTATCAAGTGTGTATTATTTGTTGGTTTAGGTGTATTTTTTGTCATTTGCATGTTTTTCTTTCTTTTTTTCGGGCTACTTCCGGATAAACTTCCTACCTTTGCAGCACAATTTTATAATAAATAGGTATGAGTTACAATTTATTGAAAGGTAAGAAAGGCATTATTTTCGGTGCTCTGAATGAGCAGTCCATTGCCTGGAAAGTAGCTGAAAGAGCTGTAGAAGAAGGTGCAACCATCACGTTGTCCAATACCCCCGTGGCCGTGCGTATGGGACAAGTTTCCGCTTTGTCCGAGAAGCTGCATTGCGAGGTAATTCCCGCAGATGCTACCAGCGTGGCCGACTTGGAGAATGTTTTCAAGCGTTCGATGGAAGTGTTGGGTGGACAAGTAGACTTCGTGCTCCATTCTATCGGCATGTCGCCCAACGTTCGCAAGAAACGTACCTACGATGATTTGGATTATGATATGTTGGATAAGACATTGGACATTTCGGCCGTGTCGTTCCACAAAATGATACAAAGCGCCAAGAAGCTGAACGCCATAGCCGAATACGGTTCTATCGTGGCTCTGAGCTATGTGGCCGCTCAACGTACATTCTTCGGTTACAACGATATGGCCGATGCCAAGGCGTTGTTGGAGTCCATTGCGCGCAGCTTCGGTTACATTTATGGCCGCGAGCACAACGTGCGTGTCAATACCATCTCCCAGTCGCCTACTATGACT
>CALUIQ010000251.1 GCA_944320735.1 uncultured Bacteroides sp.
ACCCAACCCATTTCGAAATGGAGCTACCAGATACGCCGCGCCGAGGACGTGCCTTGGGCGGTGGCAAGGGCTTTCTACATCGCTCGTAGCGGAAGACCGGGACCCGTGGTACTGGACTTTGCCAAAAACGCGCAGACGAACAAGATGGAGTATGCCCCGGTGAAGGTGGACTTTATCCGCAGTTATCTACCCGTACCGGAAACAGACCCCGAAAGCATCCGACAGGCGGCCGAGCTAATCAACGGGGCTGAACGTCCTCTGGTGTTGGTGGGACAAGGGGTGGAATTGGGCAACGCGCAGAAGGAACTCCGCACTTTCATCGAGAAAGCGGGACTGCCTGCCGGGTGTACACTGTTGGGGCTGTCCGCCCTGCCGACGAACCATCCGCTCAACAAGGGGATGCTGGGCATGCACGGCAACTTGGGACCGAACATCAATACCAACAAGTGTGACGTGCTGATAGCCGTGGGCATGCGCTTCGATGACCGGGTGACTGGAAAGGTAGAGACGTACGCCCGACAGGCGAAAATCATTCACTTCGACATAGACCCCGCCGAAATCAACAAGAACATAAAGGTAGACGTGGCCGTGTTGGGCAATTGCAAGGAGACACTGGCCGCCGTGACGGAACTCCTCCAACCTGCCACGCACCAAGAATGGTTGGACAGTTTCCGTGTCTACGAGGAAGTGGAAGAGGAAAAGGTGATTCGTCCCGAACTGCACCGACCCACCGGACGCGAACTGAGTATGGGCGAGGTGGTACGTGCCGTCAGCGAGGCTACGAACAACCAAGCCATCCTCGTGACCGACGTGGGACAGAACCAAATGATGGCTGCCCGCTACTTCAGATATACGCAGGAACGCAGCATCGTCACTTCGGGAGGCTTGGGCACTATGGGCTTCGGCCTGCCCGCCGCTATCGGAGCAACCTTCGGACGCCCCGACCGCACGGTGTGCGTATTCATGGGTGACGGAGGATTGCAGATGAACCTGCAGGAACTGGGTACCGTGATGGAACAACAAGCACCGGTGAAGATGATATTGCTCAACAACAACTACTTGGGCAACGTACGCCAATGGCAGGCCATGTTCTTCAACCGTCGCTACTCGTTCACGCCAATGCTGAACCCCGATTATATGCAGATAGCCGCCGCCTACGGCATCCCTTCCCGCCGAGTGATGGAACGCACGGATTTGGCATCTGCCATCGGTGAGATGCTGACTGCGGAAGGTCCTTTCCTGCTAGAGGTCTGTGTAGAGGAAGAAGGCAACGTGATGCCAATGACACCTCCGGGAGGCTCGGTGAACCAAATGCTGTTGGAATGCTAAACTAAATTAAGAATGAAGAATGATGAATGAAGACTATACCACTTTAACACAAGAAGAGAGGTTTTGAGCGAAGCTAATTCTCAAGGATGCCGCAAGGTAATTCTTAATTCTTAATTCTTAATTCTTCATTAAAAAGAGTTATGGAAAAGAAACTATATACTATTATCGTTCATTCGGAAAACATCGCCGGCCTGCTCAACCAGGTGACGGCTGTGTTTACCCGCAGGCAAATCAACATCGAGAGCCTGAACGTGTCCGCCTCGTCCATCGCGGGGATACACAAGTACACCATCACAGTCTGGACCGACCCGGACACCATCGAGAAAGTGGTGAAGCAGATTACGAAGAAGATAGACGTCATACAGGCACACTATTTCACGGATGACGAAATCTATCAGCACGAAATAGCGCTTTACAAGCTCACGACACCCGCCTTGGAGCAGACGCCCGAAGTGTCGAAGGTCATCCGCAAGAACCACGCTCGCATCGTGGAGGTCAATCCCGTGTTCTCCATTGTGGAGATGAACGGTATGAGCGATGACATCACCCGCCTCTACGAAGAGTTGCAGGCCTTCGGGTGCGTATTGCAGTTTGTGCGTTCGGGTCGTGTGGCCATCACCACCAGCTGCTTCGAACGGGTCAATGAATACCTAGCGGAGCGCAAGGCAAAGTATGAGAAGGAGAAAAAAGATGAACAAGATAGGAACCTATAAATTTGTGGCAGAGCCTTTCCACGTGGACTTTACGGGAAGACTGACGCTGGGCGTATTGGGCAACCATCTGCTCAACTGCGCCGGATTTCACGCTACGGAGCGCGGCTTCGGCATGGCCACTATCAATGAAGACAATTATACGTGGGTGTTGTCCCGCCTGGCCATTGAGATGGACGAGATGCCCCGCCAGTACGAGGACTTCGGCGTGCAGACGTGGGTGGAGAATGTCTACCGGCTCTTTACCGACCGAAACTTTGCCGTCACCGACAAGGACGGACGGCGCATCGGCTACGCACGCTCCGTATGGGCGATGATCAATATGACTACGCGTAAGCCTGTCGACTTGCTGGCAATGCATAACGGGCACATTGCAGACTATGTATGCGATGAGCCCTGCCCCATCGACAAGCCGTCGCGCATCAAGGTACAGGCTAAGGAACCCGTCTGCATCCTCCAAGCCAAGTATAGCGATATCGACGTCAACGGACATGTCAACAGCATCCGCTACATTGAGCACGTCCTCGACCTCTTCCCGCTCGACTACTACCGCAACCGTCGTGTCCGCCGTTTCGAGATGGCTTACGTGGCGGAAAGCTACTACGGCGACACGCTATCTTTTTACCTGGACGATGAAGGTGACGGACGATATGCCGTGGAGATAAAGAAAGGTGTAGAGACGAAGGAAACGGTGTGCAGGGCGCTGGTGGTCTTTGTCTGAGATTAACGATTATCATTAAATACGAACTAAAAACAAAAAGTAAAATGGCACAAATGAATTTTGGCGGCGTGATGGAGAATGTCATCACCCGCGAAGAGTTTCCCTTGGAGAAAGCTCGTGAGATACTGAAAGATGAGACAATCGCTGTGTTGGGCTATGGCGTACAGGGTCCCGGACAGGCTTGTAACCTGCGCGACAATGGTTTCAACGTCATCGTAGGCCAACGTCCCGGCAAGACTTACGACAAGGCCGTGGCCGACGGATGGGTACCCGGCGAAACACTTTTCAGCATCGAAGAAGCCGCACAGAAAGGTACGGTCGTCTGCATGTTGCTCAGCGATGCCGCCCAAATAGCCGTATGGCCGCAAATCAAACAATACCTGACGCCGGGCAAGGCACTGTACTTCAGCCATGGCTTCGGCATCACATACAAGGAGCGCACCAACATCATTCCACCCGCAGATATTGACGTCATCATGGTAGCCCCGAAGGGCAGTGGTACGTCCCTGCGCACTATGTTCCTCGAAGGCCGTGGCCTGAACTCTTCCTACGCTGTTTACCAGGACGCTACGGGACGCGCTACTGACCGCACACTGGCTTTCGGCATCGGCATCGGTTCGGGCTATCTGTTCGAGACGACTTTCAAGCGCGAGGTTTACTCTGACCTGACCGGCGAGCGCGGCTCTCTGATGGGTGCTATCCAAGGCTTGCTGTTGGCTCAGTACGAGGTGTTGCGTGAACATGGACACACGCCCAGCGAAGCTTTCAACGAGACTGTAGAGGAACTGACCCAGTCGCTGATGCCTCTCTTCGCCAAGAACGGCATGGATTGGATGTACGCCAACTGCTCTACGACGGCACAACGCGGCGCACTCGACTGGATGGGACCGTTCCACGATGCCATCAAGCCCGTTATGGAGAAGCTTTACCACAGTGTGGAGACCGGCAACGAGGCTCAGATTTCCATCGACAGCAACTCACAGCCGGATTACCGCGAGAAGCTGAATGCCGAACTGAAAGCTCTGCGTGAGAGCGAGATGTGGCAGACAGCCGTCACGGTGCGCAAGCTCCGTCCGGAGAACAACTGATTCGTAATGATGAATGAGGAATGAAGAATGATGAATAACCATGCGGTGCGTTTGCGCACACTGACAGCGCAGCCCAAATTCTTCATTCATCATTCTTCATTCATCATTGTTTCCGTGCAGCCGTTCAAAGTCTGCTCCGGACGGTGACTGGAATACACGCAGACCGAATTCCGGAATAATGGCCAGCACATGGTCGAACACGTCGGCTTGAACGGCTTCGTAAGGAATCCAGTCCTTCACGTTGGAGAAGAAATACAACTCCACAGGCAGGCCGTGGTCGGTAGGCTGCAAATGGCGCACCATGCAGTTCAGCTCCGTGTTGACTACGGGAAGGCTCTTCAGATAAGCTGTCAAATAGGCGCGGAACACGCCGAGATTAGTCTGGCGCCGCCCGTTGACCAGCACTTCGTTGTCGATATGGTTCTCTTCGTTATACACCCTTACGACTTCTTCAGTCCGATCGATGTAATCTTTCAGCAGACTGATTTTGCGGAACTTCTCCAGCATCTCAGGCGTACAGAAGCGGACACTGGTCATATCGATGTTGATGCTGCGCTTGACCCTTCTTCCTCCACTTTCGCGCATGCCTCGCCAGTTTTGGAACGAATCGCTCACCAACAGGTAAGGCGGTATCGTGGTAATCGTGTTGTCGAAATTGCGTACCTTCACCGTATTGAGTGTCACCTCAATGACATAACCGTTGGCACCATATTTGGGCATCGTAATCCAGTCGCCCACCCGCAGCATGTCGTTGGCGGAGAGCTGCACCCCGCTCACCACGCCCATAATGCTGTCCTTGAACACCAGCATCAGGATGGCGGCCGAAGCACCCAGTCCGGCCAGCAAAGCCAAGGGTGACTTACCTATCAAGATGCTCACCACCACAATGCCGCCAATGAACCACAACAGCACCTGAAGCGTCTGCAGCAGGCCTTTCAACGGCTTGCCACGCAAGGACTCCATCTCGCTGTAGACGGAATAGGCCGCCTTCAAGAAAGAATTGACGAACGAAAGGAAGGTGACGATGATAAAAATCAGGCACAACCGTTGGATAAAGGCCATGGCAGTAGAGCCCGCGAAGGCGACGGGAATGCACAAGTAAATGATGACCGGCGCCACCATTCGGCTCAGGTGCACCAGCACGCTGTGGTCGAACAGAATGTCGTCCCAGGTCGCCTTGGTCTGTTTCACGATGCGGGCAATGACTTTTAGCAACACCTTGCGGCAGAGAGCGTCCGCCGCGAAAGCCATCAGCAGAATCAGTGCAAAGGCTATTGCTTCATCTATCAGGATAGCGGTGTCCGGACTTACCCCCCACCCTATCAGCAATTGGTCAATGTTCTTCAGCAGTTCCATTTTTTTAATGTGCTAATGTGTTAATAGGCTAACGTGCCGATTGCTGAATCAAATGTTCCACTTGTTCACGCATCCACCCGTAGAGGTAGAGCGACTTATAGGCATCGTTTTTCTTCAGCATCAGCTGCACGGCGGCAAGACTGTTTTCGTAACTGGTCAGTTCGTTCTGCAATTGCACGTCATGAACCGCCAGGCGTTTGATTTCTTTTTCCCGCTCGCGACGGAGTTGCGTGCAGACGGGCAGCAGCAGTTTCATCACCACGTTGTCCATAATGTGATGTCCCTGTATGTAGAGGTAGGTCGTATCGGGCGTCAGCCCCAAATCCCTCAGTTCATCCCCCAAGGCATCCACCTCGCTGATGGCTTGCGGGAAACGGGTGTTCAGTTCCGACAACTTCCTTTCCACCTCCTGCCGCATTTCTTCCAGGCATTGGTACGGTTGTTGCAGGTTGACATCCTGCAAACGCACACAAGCATTGAACTCGTACATAGGGAAAGTCTTGTTGTCATGCCGGCGGTAGAACCAAATGTTCCACAGAAACAACGGATAGGCGATGCGCGAATAACGACGCATGAATTCCGGGAAATCCACAATCTGGCGGTCGTTCAGCGTGGCCTGCACACAGACTTCATGCAAGCTTTCCGCATAGCACAAGTAATTCTCGATGGCATACGTATAGGTCTGCAACACATAGGGGTTGCCGTTGACATGCCGCGACAGTGCCGTAGCGCCCTGCATCAGGAAGTCGTAATCACTGTCCACGCAGGCAATCAGGCTCCTACCCAGTTCGTTGGCATTCAGCGTATTGAGTAGCACCACTTTTTTCCCTTTGGACAGCGAAGTCTGCGAAGGAAGCATCACCTGAAAGTAATGCTCCTCATCCTCAAACTCGGACAGCAACGTGCGCCAAAAAGCCACATCGTCGTAGCTTTCCACATAAGCCACGATGCGACGGCGCTTCTTCCGGGGCGAAAGTCGAGTGGCGGCGTCCAAGTAAGCGGAAGTCAAGTTATGGCGGAGAGTCAGGGACATCTTTTTTTAATGAAGAATGAAGAACTAAGAATGAAGAATAAATCACGAATCATTGAGCATTCACCGAGATGTCGCTAACTTCTGTTACGGCATCCAGCCAGCCTTCCATAATGACAGCAGGTGAGTGGGTGCTCAAG
>CALUIQ010000252.1 GCA_944320735.1 uncultured Bacteroides sp.
TTGTTCGGAAAATGAAATTTTGTACATTTGCATAAACTATAATTGAACGGATATGGGGAATTGGGAGAAAAGGCAAGAAGAGAAAAATAATAAAATATGGAGATATTGGCGATATTGTTCGGTGTGACAACAGTGATAAGCGGTGGTATACTGCTGTGGCTTCATACAAGAAACGGGAAAAAATGGTTGGCTAATTTATGATATAAAAGCATTTACGAATTATGGGAACGGAAGGAATTTACGAGAGATATGTCAATTTCTACACGGATTTTGCGTTTAAGAAACTGTTCGGTACAGAGGTTAACAAGAATCTGCTTATCAGTTTCCTCAATGCCTTGCTTCACGGGCGCGAGGAAATAAAGGACATTACTTATCTGAACACCGAACATCTGGGTACGCAGGAGTATGACCGCCGTGCGGTGTTCGACGTGTATTGCACGAACGAGCGTGGCGAACATTTCTTGGTTGAGATGCAGAAAGGCGAGCAGCAGTTTTTCAAGGATCGCAGCATCTACTATTCCACGTTTGCCATTCGTGAACAAGCTCCCCGCGGGGTATGGGATTACGGCTTGAAAGGCATTTACACGATAGGAATCCTGAATTTCTGTTTCGAGAAGGAAAATACGGATTATTACCACGAAGTGAAATTGGTAGACTTGGCCAGCAAGGAGGTTTTTTACGACAAGCTGACTTTCATCTACTTGGAGATGCCCAAGTTCACGAAGGGGGAGAACGAGCTGGAGACCCTTTTTGACAAGTGGCTCTATGCCATCCGCAACTTGGCTTCCTTGATGGAACGGCCTCGTGCCTTGCAGGAGAAAGTGTTTTCCCATTTATTTGAAGTCGCCGAAATTGCCAAATTCGACCGGAAGGAAAGATACGAATACGAAGAAAGCCTGAAGGCTTATCGGGATTGGTTCAGCGTGATGAAGACGGCAGAGATAAGAGGACACGAAAAGGGTTTTACAAAGGGGCTTGCCGAAGGTCTTGAGAAAGGTATGGCCGAAGGTCTTGAGAAAGGACTTGAGAAAGGCATGGCCGAAGGTCTTGAGAAAGGTATAGCCGAAGGTCTTGAGAAAGGCATAGCCGAAGGTCTTGAGAAAGGCCGTGAGAAAGGTCGTGAGGAAGAACGACTGGCAAATGCGAGAAACTTAAAACAGCTTGGAGTCCCAATTGACATTATCAAGCGGGCTACCGGATTAAATGAGAAGGACATTGAACTGTTATAAAGAAATGATTTTTATCCGGTGAGATAGAGCCTTTGCAACCAAGTTGCATCCTGCTCTTCCTATCTTTGCGGCAAGAAATAAAAAACGTATAACGAAAAAGGAAGAGTTATGAGTTGTCATTGTTGCTCACACCATCACTCGGCCGTTACGGCCTGCCAATGCTCCTCTCCAACCTTTTGGAGTGAATATGGAGGAATGCTGTTGTCGGGGTTACTGCTTGCCGGTGGGCTATGCCTCCGTGTGTCAAACGTGTCGTTTTTTCAGTTACGAGGGGTAGCTTTCGTTTGGTTCTTGGCCGCTTATATGCCGGTGGCGTTTCCAGTGTTGAAGGAAGCTTATGAGGGACTGAAGCATCGTGAGTATTTTAATGAGTTTACCCTGATGTTCATAGCTACTATCGGGGCTTTTGCCATTGGTGAGTATCCCGAGGGAGTGGCGGTTATGCTATTTTATTCGATAGGCGAACATTTCCAAGAAAAGGCAGTGGCTAAAGCGCGGGCTAATATTAGCGATTTGGTGGATGTCCATCCAGAGACAGCCACGGTTATTCGTGACGGTCAATCCGTGCAAGTGTCTCCCGAGACGGTTAAACCCGGAGAAATGATTGAAGTAAGGGCGGGGGAACGCGTCCCTTTGGATGGTACGCTGTGTGAGTTTACGGCCGACTTCAATACGGCAGCCTTGACGGGCGAGAGTTTGCCACGCACCATTACTCCTGATGGTGAAGTGTTGGCCGGTATGATATCTACGAATCGTACGGTGCGTATCCGAGTTAGTCGGCCTTGGGAGGATAGTGCTTTGTCGCGCATTTTGCGTTTGGTGGAAGATGCCTCGGAGCGCAAGGCACCTACGGAACTGTTTATTCGTAAGTTTGCCCGTATTTATACGCCGGCTGTTACCGGTATGGCCGCCTTGATAGTCTTGTTGCCTTACTTATGGTCATTGGTGGACGGTTCGTTTGGTTATCTTTTCAGTGACTGGCTTTATCGGGCATTGGTCTTTCTCGTTGTGTCGTGTCCTTGTGCATTGGTAGTCAGTATTCCGTTAAGTTACTTTAGTGGCATTGGGGTTGCTTCGCGGAGTGGCATACTTTTTAAAGGCGGCAATTATTTGGATGCGATAACTTCTGTTAATACAGTAATTTTCGACAAGACGGGCACGTTGACTCAAGGCTCTTTTGAAGTACAGGCGTGTTGCGCTGCGGATGGTTTCACGCGTGAAGAGCTGATTCGTTTGGTCGCTTCGGCAGAGGAGGGTAGTACGCATCCCGTAGCCAAGGCCGTTGTGGATTATGCCCGGCGTGAGGGGGTTGTGCTCAGTCCGATCAGTCAGGAGGAAGAAGTTGCTGGATATGGTTTGAGTGGCAAGGTGGGGATTGTTGCTGTGCTGGTGGGAAACACCAAGTTGCTTTCGAAGTATGCGATAGACTATCCGGCAGATTTGGACACGATGGAAGGGACGCTTGTGGTATGTGCGGCAGACGGTCGTTATGCGGGTTATCTTTTGTTGGCTGATGTATTGAAGGATGATGCGGTGGAAGCTGTCCGTGATTTAAAAAAACTAAATATCACCCGGATTGAGATGATGTCGGGCGACAGACAAAGTATTGTCACTACCTTTGCCCACAAGTTGGGAATTACGCGTGCTTACGGAGACTTGCTTCCCGATGGGAAAGTGAAACATTTGGAGGACTTGCGAAAGGGTGGCACGAATCGTATCGCTTTTGTGGGCGATGGCATCAATGACTCACCTGTGCTCGCCTTGAGCGATGTGGGTATTGCCATGGGCGGACTGGGAAGTGACGCGGCCATTGAAACGGCGGATGTCGTTATCCAAACAGACCAGCCTTCGAAAGTGGCTGCCGCTATCCGTATTGGCCGAAGGACGCGGAGCATTGTTTGGCAAAATATTGTGTTGGCTTTGGGAGTAAAGGCTGTAGTGTTGGCTTTGGGTACTTTAGGTATGGCTACTTTGTGGGAAGCCGTTTTTGCAGATGTAGGAGTCGCCTTGTTGGCCATCTTGAATGCTATGCGTCTGCAAAAACAAAGCGACTGATAAATATAAGATAAATAGATTAGCTACTAATATGGAGAACGAAAAGCAATATTTGGAATTATTGGCACAGCGTGAGATACAGCCTACCGCCATCCGCCTCCTGGTATTAAGGGCAATGAAGGAAGCGGGGCGTTCAGTGTCTCTGTCCGACTTGGACGATATGCTCGATACGGTAGACAAGTCTACTATTTTCCGAACGTTGACTCTCTTTCTGTCCCATCATCTTATCCATAGCATTGACGACGGCACCGGTTCGTTCAAGTATGCCGTGTGCAGTTCCTCCTGTTCGTGCGAGGTAGGAGACCTGCACACACACTTTCACTGTACGGAATGCAACCGTACGTTTTGTTTCACCAATATCCCTACTCCTGTTGTAAAACTGCCCGAAGGTTTCACTTTGAGCAGTATCAATTATGTGTTGAAAGGACTTTGTCCGGAATGTGCGGCAAAAAAAATATCCGGTAAATAATTACGTTATTGCTGAAGAACGTTTATCTTTGCAAAAATATCAATCTGAAAGCAAAAACGTAATTATACTAATAAAAAGAACAGCGAAATGAACAGAATCATTAGCAAGGAACATTTCTCGGAAAAAGTCTTCAAACTAGTTGTTGAAGCGCCTCTCATTGCCCGCTCGCGCAAAGCGGGACATTTTGTCATTGTCCGCGTGGGTGAGAAGGGTGAACGTATGCCGCTCACTATCGCTGCAGCCGACCCCGTAGCGGGAACCATTACCCTGGTGGTGCAGGAAGTAGGCCTTTCGTCTACCCGCCTGTGTGAACTCAACGAGGGTGATTACATCACCGATGTGGTAGGCCCGCTGGGGCAGGCTACACATATTGAAAACTTTGGCACTGTGGTTTGTGCCGGAGGTGGTGTGGGCGTGGCTCCTATGCTTCCCATTGTGCAGGCATTGAAGGCGGCAGGAAACCGGGTCATCACCGTGTTGGCCGGGCGTACCAAGGAACTGATTATCTTAGAGAAGGAAATGCGCGAGAGTTCGGACGAAGTCATCATTATGACGGATGACGGTTCTTACGGTCAGAAAGGTCTGGTGACTGAAGGCGTGGAGCAAGTCATCCTGCGCGAGAAGGTGGACAAGTGCTTTGCCATCGGCCCCGCCATTATGATGAAGTTCGTCTGCCTGCTGACGAAGAAATATAACATTCCCACCGATGTGTCGCTTAATACGATTATGGTGGACGGCACGGGTATGTGCGGTGCCTGCCGCATCACCGTGGGCGGAAAGACGAAGTTCGTTTGCGTGGATGGACCGGAATTTGACGGACATCAGGTGGACTTCGATGAGATGTTGAAGCGTATGGGGGCTTTCAAGCCCATCGAGCGTGAGGAAATGCACAAACTGGAGCCCTGTCAACTGGAGCCACAGCCCGAGGACAAAACCCGCAATGCCCCTTGGCGCATGGAGCTTCGCAAGAGTATGAAGCCCAAAGAACGCACCGCCATCCCTCGCGTGCAGATGCCGGAGCTTGACCCCGAATACCGTTCGCACAGCCGCAAGGAGGAAGTAAACCTCGGCTTGAACGAAGAACAGGCGTTAACTGAGGCCAAACGTTGTCTGGATTGCGCTAATCCAGGCTGTATGGAGGGCTGCCCAGTGGGCATCGACATTCCGCGTTTCATCAAGCACATTGAGAAAGGCGAATTCCTCGAAGCTGCCCGTACACTGAAGGAAACCAGCGCCCTGCCTGCCGTTTGCGGTCGTGTATGCCCGCAGGAGAAGCAGTGCGCGGCGAAGTGCATCCACCTAAAGATGGGCGAGAAACCCGTGGCCATCGGCTATTTGGAACGTTTTGCTGCCGACTTCGAGCGCGAGAGCGGACAGATATCTGTGCCCGAGATTAAGGAGAAGAACGGCATCAAGGTCGCCGTAGTAGGTTCCGGTCCCGCTGGCTTGTCTTTTGCAGGCGATATGGCGAAGATGGGCTATGACGTCACCGTGTTCGAAGCCCTGCACGAGATTGGCGGTGTGCTGAAGTATGGTATCCCCGAATTCCGTCTGCCAAACAAGATTGTGGACGTAGAGATAGACAACCTGGCGAAGATGGGTGTGAAGTTCGAGAAAGACTGCATCATCGGCAAGACGTTGAGCGTGGAGCAGTTGGAACAAGATGGTTATAAAGGTGTATTTGTGGCCAGCGGTGCCGGACTGCCCAACTTTATGAACATCCCCGGCGAGAACAGCATCAACATCCTTTCGTCCAACGAATACCTGACCCGTGTCAATCTGATGG
>CALUIQ010000253.1 GCA_944320735.1 uncultured Bacteroides sp.
GGTCGCGCTCCTCCAGGTCTTTCAGTTTTTGGCGTACCAACTGGAAGTTGTCGAGAAAACGCTTCTTTCGCTCGGAGTTCTTCGATGTGATGTCGGCTTCGCACAGGGTCATCAAGTCATCAATGTCATCTCCCGCCTCGAAGAGAAGGCGACGCACAGCGGAATCGGTCACAACGTCATCGGCTATCACAATAGGACGCATATGCAGGCTCACGAGTTTCTGCACATACTTCATCTTCTCGTTCATAGGCAGCTTCATACGGCGGAAAAGGTTGGGTATCATTTTCTCGCCTATATAATTATGGTTATGGAAAGTCCAACCGATACGAGGGTCCCAACGCTTGGTAGCAGGCTTGGCGATGTCGTGCAACAAGGCTGCCCAACGCAACCACAGGTTGTCACTCACACGGCTGATGTTATCCAACACCTCCAAAGTGTGGTAAAAATTGTCCTTATGCGCACGTCCGTTACGGGTCTCTACGCCTTGCAGGGCGGACAATTCGGGGAAGATTAGCTGCAACAGGCCCGAACGGTCCAAGTCGATAAAACCACGCGAAGGTGTCGGGGAAAGAATAATCTTGTTCAACTCGTCGGCAATGCGTTCACGCGAAATGATGTTGATACGTTCGCGATTGCGGCACAAAGCCTCGAAGGTATCATCGTCAATGTAAAACTTCAGTTGGGTGGCAAACCGGATGCAACGCATCATACGCAGGGGGTCATCGCTGAAAGTGATGTCCGGGTCGAGGGGCGTACGGATGGTACGTTCTTTCAAGTCGTCCAAACCACCGAAGGGGTCTACCAATTCTCCATAACGGTCACGGTTCAGGCAGACTGCCAAAGCATTGATGGTAAAGTCGCGCCGGTTCTGGTCGTCCTCCAACGTGCCATCTTCTACCACCGGCTTGCGCGAATCGTGTGAATAGGACTCTTTACGAGCTCCTACAAACTCCACTTCCACGTCACGGCACTTCACTTGCGCCGTACCGAAATTGCGGAATACAGATACATGCGCCCCACGCCCCAAACGCTGTCCTAAAGCCTCGGCCATACGGATGCCGCTGCCCACTACCACTACATCTATATCTTTTGAGGGGCGTTCCAAAAACAAGTCGCGCACGTAACCTCCTACCACATAACATTCCAAACCCAAACCATCGGCCACTTCGGAAATCAAGCCAAATATCTTATCGCTAAATCGCTGCTTCAACTCGTCTGCTGTCAGTTCTATCATATCAACTACTTCCTTTTTAGCCGCCAAAAGTACTATAAAAAAATGACAAACAGGCACGAATGGCCGAATAAAAGGGAAGGAGGGGAAGAGAATGTGGCGTAAAAAGCGTAATTTTGCAGCCAAAGTTAAAAACAAAAACCGAATGAAAACCATACTGCTTGTCGTAGGAAAAACCGTAGAGCCGCACTTCATCGCGGGTATTAATGACTACCTGCAACGAACCAAACGCTATCTGGCGTTCGACATGGAGGTTATCCCTGAGTTGAAAAACACCAAAAGCCTGACGGAAGAAGTGCAAAAGGAAAAGGAAGGGGAACTGATACTGAAAGCACTGCAACCCGGAGACGTAGTGGTGCTGCTGGACGAGGGAGGAAAAGAAATGCGCTCCATGGAGTTTGCCGACTACATGAAGCGCAAAATGAATACGGTAAACAAGCGGTTGGTGTTCGTCATCGGCGGCCCTTATGGATTCTCACCCAAAGTTTATGCCGCGGCACAGGAGAAAATCTCCCTCTCGCGCATGACGTTCTCCCACCAAATGGTACGTCTCATCTTCGTGGAACAACTATACCGCGCCATGAGCATCTTGGCCGGAAGTCCTTACCACCACGAATGAACGCCGACATACCCCACTTACGAGCGTGACACTTGGAAGCCCTTACTGGACAAGGTCATATCCACAAAACGGGCGCGCGGGTTAGGCGCATGAGTGGTCAGTATCTCACGGATGCGCAAAGCGGCCTGCGCGTCCTTTGCCACCATATACAAGTAACCTCCTCCACCCGCACCGGGCAGCTTATATCCTAATGTATAGTCCTTTATCTGGCGGATAATGGCTTCTACCGCAGGCGGATTGGTTCCGCTGTCCAAGGCTTTATTCTGAGTCCACGACTTCCCGACCAACGCTCCGTACGTAGAGAAATCATTGCGCTGTATGGCTTCAGCCATATCCAACGCATGGGCCTTCATTTCAGCCAATAATTCCAGATGAGAACCTGAATTGAGGAACATGGCACGCACAATCTCCGCCAGAATGTTCTTGGCCGTGCGGGTAATGCCCGTATAATAAAGCAAGTGGCATGGTAAATACTCGGGCTGTACAAACAGATGCTCCGGCAACCAATGTACCAACGGTTGCTGAACAAAGCCAGGCTCGGTCTGCAACAACTTGACTCCCTCCAACACACCCCCATACTGGTCTTGCCAGCCACCACCGGTGGTAAGCAATTGTTCCAAAGCCAACGTGCGACGACAAATTTCATTCTTGCTCCACGACAAGCCGCAGAAATCGCTCAACGAACCCAATACCGTAGAAGCTAAAATGGAACTGGTGCCCAACCCTGACCCGGCGGGAATGGCCGAAAGCAAAGTCAGCTCAAGCCCCGAACCGAACGCCTCAAGTTGTTCGTGAAGGGAAGCATAAGCCTCCTGCGAGAAATGCGGAGAGAATCCGGCCAACGTCAGCGCAGCCTTGGGAATGGAAAAAGGCGAACCTACCCGCTTGTAATCGTGCAACTCTTCGTATGTCCGTACAACCTCCATGGCGCCCATGTCGATGGAGCGAAGTACAATGTGGAATTCAGCACAGGGCTTTACGTAAACTTGCAAAGGCGGCTGTCCATTCAGTTCGATGGCCAAATTGACGACATTGCCTCCGGCCAACAAGGAATAAGGAGGGGTATCGGTCCAACCACCTGCCATATCGATGCGCACCGGGCTACGCCCCCACACTATCTGGTCCGTATATACATTCAGCGAGGGCGCACTCTTGTGCTTGTACAAGTCATCCAACAAGCCTTCGCGCAACAAACTGAACGATTTTTGCTCGTCCGTCTTGTAATCCTCATCATTCAACTTATCAATCTGAGCACGCAACATATAGTTGTGAATGCGCTGCATCAAAGGGTCATCTTCCTTCAACGGAAAGGGCTTATCCAACCGTAAGGAATGGTATTGAGAAGCGGCATCGGCCAAATCGAGCTGATAGAAAATACTCTTCTCGTAATTTGCCTCGAGCTGTTTCCAATTTTTGCGTACAAATTCACTCCGTTGGGCATACAAACGTCTCAAGTCTGCCCGAGCGGAAATTTCGTCGGCCGACAAACGTACCGCATGCAGCCATAGGTCACGCCCGCCTTCCAAGTCGGGTTCGGAAATCATCCAACGGAGCAGTTTTCCCATAGTTTCCACATCGGACACGACAGGAAACAACGAAGTCGCCTGAAGGTCGTCGTGACGCCCCGGCAAATCATCCAAGGACAAATGGCGGGCTTCCAACCAAGCGGCAAACGAACAGCCTAAATAAGTAGTGGAGGCATTGTCCAAGGCACCCTTAAAGGCATCGTCGAAGCCATAAGGACGCACCACCCACCCTTCTTGCAAAGGAACGATGTCGATACATACGCCATCGGGCACTGTCAACGCCCAATCGTTATACGGAACTCCGGTAATAATTTGACAAGCACCC
>CALUIQ010000254.1 GCA_944320735.1 uncultured Bacteroides sp.
CAGATGACGCGGATGACACAGATTCTTTCATTTCTAGGAGTTAGAAGGAGTTATGCCCTCGGCAGGAGTAAAAGGAGTTAAAAAGCCGATACCTTTTTCTATTGGCCTATAACTCCGAGCGAAGCCCTAACTCCTTTTAACTCCCGATAACTCCTTAAAAGAATAAAATCCGTGTCATTCCGCGTCATCCGCGGCTGAAAAATAAAACACATACATAAATTCCCATTTACCACACAGTAAATTGTAAATTGCTAAATGGTAAATGGTTTTATTTTTCCAGCAGCACCTGCACGATGCGCTCCGCCGTGCGTCCGTCCCAACGTTCGGGCAGGGTAGAGTGCTTCCACGAGCCTTTCATCAGCTGCTCCAAGGCGTGCGCCAGGGCAAAGGGACTTTCGCCCACCAGCTCGTTGGTGCCTATGCGCCACGTCTCCGGATGCTCGGCGTAAGTGTTCAGCGTGATGCAGGGCACGTCCAGGAAGGTGGCCTCCTCGGCGATGTTGCCCGAGTCCGTGACGATGCCTTTCGCCTGGTTGATGAGGAAACCGAAGTGCAGGTAGCTCTGCGGGGGCAGGATGTGGAGGTTGGGCGCATCCAATCCCAAGCCTTTGAGGGCCTGCTGCACGTAGGGGTGCACGGGTGCCACGATGGGGGTGTCGCCGGCGCGTTCGGTCAGCGTGCGCATCAGGGCGAGCAAGGTGGGACGTTGCTGCAACAGGTCGTGCCGGTTGAGCGTGAGCAGCAAGTAGCAGCCCTTCTTCAGCCCCAAGGTGGAGAACCACACGGGCTGCATCAGGCGGTGGCGGTTGTAGCGCACGGTGTCCATCAGGATGTTGCCCACGTTGTGGATATATTCCGGTATCATTCCCTCCTGGTTGAGGTTGCGGTTGGCGGCCATGCTGGCGGCAAACAGATAGTCGGAGATGGCGTCCACGATGGTGCGGTTCACCTCGCGCGGCATATTCATGTCGAACGAGCGCGTGCCGGCTATGACGTGTGCCACCTTCAGCCCGCGCTTCTTGGCCACGATGGCGCAGCTCATGGTGGCTGTCATATCGTCCACCACCAGCACGGTCTGCGCCGGATGTTCGTCCAGCTCGCGCTCGAAGGCCAGCATGATGTCGGCCGTCACTTGCGAGTGGTCACTGCCCGTCACGCCCAGGCAAGCGTCGGGGCGGCGCATATCGAGGTCGCTGAACAGCGTCGGCTCCAGTGCCGGATCGTCCTCCGGCCCCGTGTAGACGATGCGATACGTGATGTCTTTGCCCGCCTCGCGCGCGGCGTCCATGGCGCGGCACAAGGGGGCTATCTTCATAAAGTTGGGGCGTGCGCCCGATACGATGGTTACTTTCATAGGTCGGAATGAAAATTAGATTTGATTTCTTTTCGCAAAAATACGCTTTCCCTCGGAATTTATTCGTTACTTTGCGCGAAAATTAATTCAAATACCATTTAGCCATTCACAATTTACTATTTGGCTGTGTGGTAAATGGGAATTTTTGTGTGTGTTTGATTATTCAGCCGCAGATGAAGCAGATGACACGGATTTTATTCTTTTAAGGAGTTATCGGGAGTTAAAAGGAGTTAGGGCTTCGCTCGGAGTTATAGGCCAATAGAAAAAGGTATCGGCTTTTAACTCCCTTTTACTCCTGCCGAAGGCATAACTCCTTCTTACTCCTAAAAAATGAAAAAATCTGCGTCATCTGCGTCATCTGCGGATGAAAAATCAGACAACACATAGCCTGATAAATTATCATTTAGAATCGTAAATACTAAGATGTTTGTCCAGATACTCGATTTCATAGGGACTTTCGCCTTTGCCATTAGCGGCATCCGGCTGGCCTCGGCCAAGCGTTTCGACTGGTTCGGGGCTTACGTCGTGGGGTTTGCCACGGCCGTGGGCGGAGGTACGTTGCGTGACTTGCTGCTCGACGTCACCCCAGGTTGGATGACCGACCCCATCTACCTCATCTGCACCGCCTTGGCGTTGGTCTTCGTGGCCGTCTTCGGCAAGTTGCTCATCCACCTGAACAACACGTTCTTCATCTTCGACACCATCGGCCTGGCACTGTTCACCGTGGTGGGCGTGGGCAAGAGCCTCGCCTTGGGCTATCCCTTCTGGGTGGCCATCATTATGGGCAGCATGACGGGTGCGGCGGGCGGTGTCATCCGCGACGTGTTCATCAACGAGATTCCCCTCATCTTCCGCAAGGAGATATATGCTATGGCGTGCGTCGTGGGCGGCTTGGCCTACTGGCTGTGCACCGTGGCGGGGTTGGGGGCGTACGTGTCGCAGATAACGTGCGGCGTGGTGGTGTTCCTCACGCGCATCCTCGCCGTGAAGTACAAGATTTGCCTGCCCATCCTTTCGGGGAAGGAGCCGTAGGCGCTTTAAAATTAAGAGTCCCTCACCGTAATCCATACCCCTTCGCCTTCCGGCCTTTCGCCCAGCCGCTTCACGAGGCGGCGGAGCCAGATTTGCGAGTCGAGCACCATCCCCGGTCGGGCATTCTTGCCCACGAGGATGCAGCCCGCCGTGTCCTCCGCCGTGTTGCCCGCGTGGATGCGCACGCCCGTGAACATCGGCACGTGCAGCAGCAGAGGGAGCCAGCGGCCAAAGCGGGGCGAGAAAGTCACCGCCACGGGGTAGCGCCCCTCCGGTATGGCCGTGCGTCCCGGCAACTTGCGCCCCGGACGCCCCGGCCCGATGTCCCGCCGCGTAGGCTCCAGCGTGTCACAAAAAAAGCCCGCGACACGCATCTTGGCGCGTATTTCGATGGTGTAGCACCACGGATTGGACTCTTCCGTGCGTTCCTTGTACTCTTTTCTTTTACCAACGTGACGTGCTTCACGTTACACACGCGCATCACCGTCACCCCTTAGCGGGTGCACAGCACCTTGTAAGGATAAACCATCGGTTCGCCCGATTTTTTCGTGAGGTAAAGCTTGAAGTCCTCTGTGGTCAGGCTCTGGCTCAGTTGGTCGTGCGCCTGGTTCAGCAGGGAAACCTCGTCCGTACCTTGGTGGGACAGTCCGCGCGTGCCTGTAGGTACAAACTCATATTTGTAGATTGCGAATTGGGACATAGTGTTTTTTTATTCCATTGTGTCAATATTGTGCAACAGCACGGTTCCTATTTTTTCCACGACCCCCGTCACCAGCGCGTTGCCCATAAGGAACGCCCTCCTTGAATCCGTTACCCCTTCCGTATGCCCGTCGGGGAACATATTCAGTCGTTCCAGCTCCACGGGAGTGAGCCTGCGGTATCGTCCGCTTTCCGTCCGCACTACGTGCTTGAAACGTGACGGGCCACTTCCTCCCTCACCCGTTATAATGGTGCGCGAAGGCTTGTCGGGTGCGTCGGGAAATGCCATACTGCCTTCGGAATACTTGTATTCATATCCGTTCTGGCTCACCCGGGTCTCTTGTTTGCCTCCCTTCAGGTATCTCCATTTGGGCAGGTCGTCCTCGGTGATGAAGAACGGTTCGGGCACGTCTTTTTCCGGCAGGAGAAGCTGCCCCAGCGTGACACGCACGCCGTCATAGTCGGAAACGGTGGAGACGGTTGTCACCTGGCGGCCAATGGCGATTCCCGCATTCTCGAATTCGCACTTGGCTTTTCCCGTATTGAAACGGACGGATATCTCGTCCAGCGCCCCGTCGATTGAAAAAGATTTGGCCTTGTCTTTTGCCAATACCTGAAAAGCCGTGGCCAAGGTGCCGTCCGTCAAGACCCACGGCAAGGCGTCTTGGGCTGCACGGGCGATGCCCGTATCGTTCCGGTAGGCCAGTATGTAAGTCCGCCTGCGGCGTTGGGGCATACCGTACTCGGCGGCGTTGATGACACGCCACTCGGCCACGTATCCCAGGTCGCACAAGGATGCCAGTATGAGGGCAAAATCCCTTCCCCGCTGGGTGGCGGGCGATTTCAGCAGGCGGTCCACATTCTCAAAAAACAAGTAACGGGGTTTCTGGCGGCTCTCGTGGATGATGCGGTAAATCTGCCACCACAGCACGCCCTTCTTCCCTTCTATGCCTCCGGAGTGTTTCAGTGTCGTGGCCACGGAGTAATCCTGGCAAGGGAATCCGCCCACCAGCAAGTCGCACGCCGGGATGGCCTCCGTGGGCACGGTGGCGATGTCCTCGTTGCTATGCCCGGTTGTGCCGAAACGCCTGCAATAGACGATGGATGCGTCCTGCTTTTTCGTCGACGGTTCCCACTGGTTGTTCCACACGGTCTTGTAGCGTGCGGAGGCCCTCTCCAGCCCGATGCGGAAGCCGCCCACACCCGCGAACAGTTCCACTACCCGGATGTCGCCGCGCGCCGTTTCGGCTTCGCCCATCTCAAACAACGGGAGTTGCCGGAAATGCGGCCGGGTGGCCCTGCAATACTCGGCAATCGGCTCGCACACCTGCGTATTCTCTCTCTCTTCTCCTATTGATATTTTGTCGTAAGATTTCATCATTTTTTGTTTTTCTCAAATAATTCAGTCCATTCTTCACCGTATGCCCGTATCAGTATCCGCCTGACGTATTCGTTGTTGAACCAATAGGCTTTTTTGGGCACTTCTGTCCCGCTTGCCGGGCTATAGTATCTGTCTCGTCCCTTCTGTGCCTTGGGACGCACGTGGAATCCCTGTTTGTCGGCCAGCTTCCAAAACGTATTGTTCGCGTCCTGCAACGTGTCTGCCAGGACGTTTGCCCGGATGTTCGCCCAATACCTTTCCGCTTCTTCCAAGTCCTCGGGCGGCATCGTCCAGAAAAAAACTTTGTCGAGCACATAGCGCGTTTCGTCCCGCCAGGCTCCGGAAGGGTCTTCTCGGAAAACCACGAACATAAAGCGGGAAGTCGCAATCTCATACCACCGGGATTCAGTCCATTCGCCCGTTTCGTAGACTTCCTCGTAGTCGATATTCTCAAAAGACATACTTTCTTTGACGCATCCGTCGGCTCTTACCCGTATGGTCTTGGGGGTAATGCCCGCCTTGCGGAATTCTTCCGCATCCTCAAACTCGCGAAGCCCTTTCATCAAGGCTTCCTTGGTCACCCGCGCATAGCGGCTTTTGTCTTTGGGGTTGACCCGGATGCCGAGGGCTTCGCCCATCTGCTTGTAATCCTGCGCCCGAAACCTCATCAGCCTCGCCATAAGAATGTCTTCGAAAGACGCTTGGGCCAGTTCTTCTTTCGATACCAGTTCGCACCGGCAGGCGGACGGGATGTCCGTATTGGTAGCCATATTTCCGCCCGTCTGCTGGATAAACGCAAGGATGTTGCGCATATAGGCAGGCTTTAGGGAAAACGCCCGCCGGGGAGCGCCGATGTCGCTATAAGGCTGCTTGCGCAGCGAATCTCCCTTCTGTCCCTTTCGGCACGCCCCCAGGTAAAGCGTGTCGCCCTCGGAAAGCTCGTGCGCCTTCCCGGCTCTGATTTTTTCCACGATGACCTCATAGTCGTGCTTGATGATGAGCAAGTCTTTGTCTTTCAGCCGCCACAGGGCACTATATAGAAATTTCAAGTCGCGCACGTCCGTCCTTTTCTGGTGCAAGTAGAATAGGATTAGCATCAAGAGTGACTTGTTGTAAAACTTGGACTGCTCGAAAGGCACTTCTACTACTTCGCAGAAGTCTATCATATCGCACACCAAACGTTCTTTGATTCTCAGCTCGCCACGCGAGTCTTTTTTCAACGGGGTGGTTTTCAGTTCCACGCCCGCTTCTGAGAAGTCTGGTCCCGGATTGCTGTTGGGGGTGTAACCGTAATAAAACCTCTCGACAAGTTGCCCCAACCCTCCTTTGCCGCCAGAGGCCGCATATTCTTCCGCAATGAAATCGCCAATCTCGCTGACGGCTTCGTTCAGCGACTTGCACAATAGGCCGCGGCTGAACTGGAAGATGGATTGGGCACTCTGAGGGTCGTAATTTCTTCTCATTTCATTTCTATTTTCTTTCTGGTTTTTAAAGCGGCAAAGATACGAATTTCTTTTTAAAGATGCATGCTTTTCGTGTTTATGCGCGTTGGGCCATTCGCTCTCTGCCGCCTTACAGTCTGACAGTTGACAGATGACAGTTTCCCAAAAACGGATTTTTAGC
>CALUIQ010000255.1 GCA_944320735.1 uncultured Bacteroides sp.
AGCTTTATCGACCATAAAATTTACCGTTTCAACCCGGCAAAAAGAGAATTGGACCTTTGCGCCGCGTTACCGAAGGGCCGCTCGGGGGGGGGGGCGGTGCGATTCGCACAAGCCCGAAAGGGGTATATGTGGGTCTTTGTTGACAAAGAGGGTGTGTACCAGATAGATTTGGCTGCACTGAATGTCAAAAAACATTTCGACACACAGCCCGCATTTGACGGTGACTCCTTACGCTGTTACTTCGTAGACTCGTGCGAAAATATATGGTTCGGCACCATCAACGGAGTGTACGTGTTGCATACCAAGGAGGACAGGGTAACCCATTACGCACATTCACCCAACCAGCCGTTCAGCCTGCCCAACAACTCGGTGTGGAGCATCACGGAAGACAAACAATCGAACATCTGGATTGGCACGTATTCGGGACAACTCTGCTGCGTGAACAAGAACGAGAACAACGCTTTCACTTCGTGGACCCCCCGAAACAGCCCGCTGAGTTTCGCCCCCGTCAGTGCTTTTGCCGAAGCGGGGAATTACTTGTGGATAGGGACGGAAGGCGGTGGGATAAACCGCATGGACAAAAGGACGGGTATCATCACCCCCTATATAGGAAAGGGAGAAATCGCCTTGAACAACGTGAAGTCGATGGCCATGGACAACAAGAAGAGACTTTGGATAGCGACGTTCAGGGACGGACTGGAAATGTATGACACGCAGCGGAACCAATGGACACGCTACCGCTACCGACCTGACGACGCACAGTCATTGCTGATAGACGACATACGGAAAGTGACGCTTGAAGCCGACTCCGGATTATGGATCGCATACCAGTACCAGAAGCCGGTGATTTCCTACTTCTCGTTCCGAACCCAAACGTTCACCCATTACGAACTGGACAGCGTGAACCATTACCTGTTCGACCTGAAACGACAGGGGGAGAACCAGCTATGGGCGCTCAGCAACGAAGCACTCTACTGCATAAACATCCACACGCACGAAATAGAGAAAATAGCACCCACCGACTCGGCCTACTTAGGCATGTATTCGTTTTGCACAGACTACTCCCGGAACATCTGGATAGGCACCAGCGGGAACGGGCTGGTGAAATATGACATCCATGCGTCGCGATTCGTGCCCGTCAAAAACATCGGGCACGACAACGCCATCTACACCTTGTGCCACAACCAAGGGAAAATATGGATGGGTACCGACAACGGCCTCTTCTGCTACGACATAGAAACCGACCGACTGGCACAGTTTGACAAGGAAGAAGGAACGCAAGGACAAGTCTATTATCCGCTTGCCTCCTTGAAAGGAAGTGATGGGAAACTGTACTTCGGCGGGACGGAAGGACTCACGGCAGTAGACGAAACCCGCTTCGTCCTTAACCCCTATAAGCCCCAAGCCTTGATTTCGGAGGTCTACATCGAGCAACAACAAGCGAGCCCGCGCTACGACGTGGTGGAAGAAGGCTACCGTAAAATCGTGCTGGACTATGACCAAAACAGCTTCGGATTCCGGTTTGCGTCAGACAACTACCACATTCCGATGAAAAACAAGTACAAGTACAGGCTGCGCGGTTACGACAAAGAATGGGTGACGACAGACGCGCAAAGCCGCACGGTGATGTACTCGAAAGTGCCTGCCGGCGTTTATTACTTTGAGGTGTGCGCCGCCAACAACGACGGAGTATGGAACAACACCCCTACCGTCATCAAAGTAGTGCGCAAAAACACGCCGTGGCTCAGTTGGTACGCCTACCTCCTGTACCTGTCGGTATTGGCGGGCGGCATTTATTTCATATACAGGCATTTCGCCGAGAAAAAGAAATTCAAAATGCTGCTGTATCAGGAAAGCGTGGAACGCGACAAGAAAGAACAGATACACGAGGCGCAACTACGCTTCTTCACCAACATCTCGCACGACTTCCGAACTCCGCTTTCCCTCATCCTGGCGGCTGTGGACAAACTGCGGCGGGAAGGACTGAAAGAATACTATTACCGTATACTGAACAGCAACGCGCAACGGCTGCTGAATTTGGTGAACGAACTGATGGACTTCCGCACGATAGAAAACGGGATGATGAAACTGGAACTGGAGCCTATCCACTTCAACCAAATGGTAGAGAACTTCGGCAATGACTTCATTGATTATGCCAAACAGCAAGGCATAGACTTCCGGATAGTGTTGGACAAAGACTTTCCGGCAATCGTCTATGCGGACAAGCACGTGGTGGAAAAAATCGTGATGAACTTGCTGAACAATGCTTTCAAATACACAAGGGAGCAAGGTTCCATCCGCCTGGAAACCCGTGGCTGCGGTCAACCCTTCGTGTCGCAACACACTGCCAGCTTCACCGTAGGAGAAAGCCCGGAAAACGCGTTCACACTCATCGTAAGCGACACAGGCGTGGGTATTTCCTGCAAATCCATCAGCAATGTATTCGAACGTTTCTACAAGGTAAACACCGTTAATGCCGACTCACACCTCGGTACCGGCATCGGACTTGCATTGGTCAAAAGCTTGGTACTGTTGCACAAAGGTTCCATCACCATCTATAGCGAACGGGATCAAGGAACGGACATGGTGGTCCGCCTGCCTATGGACACAAGCTTATTCAGCGCATCCGACTTTAAACAGACGGAAATAGAAGCGCCCGAAACGCCGACGGAAACCGTTACCACGGAAACGGATTCCTCCCCCTACCCTCCGAAAAAGGGACAGTTGCCCGACAAAGACCGTAAGAAAATTCTGCTGGCAGAGGATAACGCCGACTTACGTGCCTTGATAGCCGAGGCTTTGTCGGAAGACTTTCTCATCACGCAAGTAAGTGACGGAATAGAAGCCTTGGCGCAAATGGAACGCAACGACTTTGACCTGGTTATCAGTGACATCATGATGCCCCACAAAGACGGTGTGTCCCTCTGTTATGACATCAAGCATAACTTGGACACCTCACACATCCCCGTCGTGCTGTTAACGGCCAAAACCAGCTTGGAAAGTAAAATAGAAGGAATAGACTCCGGCGCCGACTTGTATTTTGAGAAACCGATAGACCTAACCTACTTAAAACTTTCCCTCCGGAACGTTTTCCGCAACAGAGAGCAGCTGAAGGAACATTACGCCAAAAACTATTATGCGGACAGCAGCGAACTGAGCACAAACGAGCAAGACAACCAGTTCATAAAGCAACTGACCGATTTCATTGAAGCCCATATCGAAGAATCCCAACTGGACGTGAACAGCATTGCAGAAGCCTTGTGCATGAGCCGAAGCAAATTGTACAGCAAGGTGAAGGGAATGACCGGGAAATCAATTGTGGAATTCGTATTGAACTACAGAATCCGGAAAGCGGCCCGCCTGATTATTGAAGAAGACCTGACCATCCGTGAAGTCATGATTGAAGTAGGAATAGAAAGCCCTTCATACTTCAGCAAGGCTTTTAAGAAAGTATTAGGTGAAACACCAACGGTTTTCGCCACAAAACATAAGAAATGAGATTGTGAATCAACGAATACAATCTCTGAGTCTCCGTGCCTCTGTGTTATGATACAACTGAAAATCCAGTACGATTAGTAATCATTAGTGGTCGAAAGATTTTAATTAATTAATTATCAACGTTTTATTTGTTTGTTTCGATTATTTTTGCTACCTTTACAGCATAGATAAATGTAGTAAAAACGGTAATGAAAGA
>CALUIQ010000256.1 GCA_944320735.1 uncultured Bacteroides sp.
TGCCGGTGCTACGCTCGATGCTGCGCGGCTCTACCAAGCGCACGTTCACGCTCAGCCCCAGCACGCTTTGCAGGCGGGCATAGAGGCGTTTCTGCATGGCCATCATCTTGCTTATCTCGTCCGTATAGTATTCGGGGCGCACTTCCACCTGCAGCTCCATCGTGTCGGTGTTGTTCACACGGTCTACGATGAGTTGGTAGTGAGGCTCGAACTCGGGCATTTCCAGCATGACGGACTCTATCTGAGTGGGGAATACGTTGACGCCGCGGATGATGAGCATGTCGTCGCTGCGACCCAGGATGCGGTCCATGCGCACCAACGTCCGCCCGCACGGGCAGGCGTCATAATGCAAGGCCGTGAGGTCTTTGGTGCGGTAGCGCAGCAAGGGCATTCCCTCCTTGGTGAGATGGGTCAGCACCAGTTCGCCCGTCTCGCCCTCGGGCAGGGGTTGTAAGGTTTGCGGATCCACCACCTCCGGATAGAAATGGTCTTCGTTGATGTGCGTCCCGTCCTGGCATTCACACTCAAAAGCCACGCCCGGGCCGGCAATCTCGCTCAGCCCGTAGATGTTGTACGCCTTGATGTGAAGCTTGGCTTCCAAGTCCTTGCGCATGTTTTCCGTCCACGGTTCGGCGCCGAACATACCCGCACGCAGCTTGAACTCCTCCAACGGGTAGCCGGAGTCGCGTATGGCGTCGGCCAGGTAGAGGGCGTAGGAAGGCGTGCAGCACAAGGCCGTCGCGCCAAAGTCGTGCATCAGCGTAATCTGCTTGGCCGTGTTGCCGCTGGACATAGGGATGACCGACGCGCCCACGTTCTCCGCACCATAGTGTGCGCCCATACCGCCCGTGAAGAGGCCGTAGCCATAGGACACCTGGAAGATGTCCGTGTTGTCCAGCCCGAAAGCCGTGATGGCACGTGACATACAGTCCGACCAAACAGAGAGGTCCTTACGCGTATAGCCCACAACGGTAGGCTTACCCGTCGTGCCCGATGAGGCGTGGATGCGGACAATCTGGCTCATAGGCACGGTGAACAAGCCAAAAGGATAGTTGTCGCGCAGGTCGTATTTCGTAGTGAAGGGCAGCTTCACGATGTCGTCGATGCTGTTGATGTCGTCGGGCGTGATGTCCAGCTCTTGCATTTTCTTGCGGTAGAAAGGGGAATCGTGGTACACGCGTTCTACGGTTTGTTTCAGTCGGATGCTTTGCAGGCGGCGCATATCCTCGCGGCTCATGCGCTCGATGTTTTCGTTCCAGTATTTGCTCTTCATGGGTTTTTCTTCTTCTTATTATTTTCAGATTGTTAGTTTTTTCACGGACAAAGTAAACAAAACATTTTTATTTCCACAAATTTTCGGAGAAAAATATGGTTCATCCGGCAAATGTATAGGCAAATGATAATTTAGCTATTAAATGAAGAATTAAGAATGATGAATGAAGACTATTCCGCTATTAAAACAATTAAAAGATGTTTTGAGCGAAGCTAATTAGGCTGCGCTGTGTATTCGATGGAACGCAGATGACGCAGACAAGCGCAGATGAACGCAGATTTTAAAGGGCATTACTCAAAATTCTTCATTCATCATTCTTCATTCTTCATTCAAGCGCGCTTGCGCGCGTTAAATTCCCATTTACCATCTACGCATTTCCCAAAAGGACCCAAAACATCACGTATTGTCACATTTTTTCATTGTAACAGGTAGTTAGTCCGGCAAGAGAGAAGTCTGACAGATGACAAATGACAGACCTTTCCCCGTCGCGTAAAACTGCGTGCGGATAGGTTTTTGTAACTATATTTCAACGTAATAAGTGTACTTGCCGCCCGCCTGGCGCAGCGATATTATAACCGACTGAAAATCAATATCAAAATACGATTTTTCGAAATCCATACAAAAACAATCTTTTTGGCGCACCCGAATTTTTGGCTATATTCGGCGGAGTGTTTACCTTTGCAGCGTGAAAGGATTGTTTCCGCACCGCGAAAACAACAAAGAAAGGGTTCTCTCGGGAAATGCGTAGATTACAAATGGAAATTTAACTGTGTGTTCATTTTTCATCCGCAGATGACACGGATAACACGGATTTTATTTTTTATTCAAACACGGAGACACAAAGATACAGAGGAAGATTTATTTATATAAGACGGATAAAATAAAAACTCCGTGTCTCCGTGACTCTGTGTTCTTTATTTAAAAATCTGCGTCATCTGTGTCATCTGCGGATGAAAAATCTGACTACACACAGCCCGCTAAATTATCATTTGCCGGATGAACCCAAAAGGGAAACATCAACGTAAAAAAACAGAACGGAACAACAAAAAAGGATTGTACGTATGAACCGATTTGAACTCACTTCCGACTACAAGCCCACGGGCGACCAGCCCGAAGCCATCCGCCAACTGACCGAAGGCGTGCGGCAAGGCGTGCCCGCCCAGACGCTGCTGGGCGTGACAGGCTCGGGCAAGACGTTTACGATAGCCAACGTGGTGGCCAACATCAACAAACCCACCCTCGTGCTGAGCCACAACAAGACGCTGGCCGCGCAGTTGTACAGCGAGTTCAAAAGTTTCTTCCCACACAACGCCGTGGAGTATTACGTATCCTACTATGACTACTACCAACCTGAGGCCTACCTGCCCTCGACGGACACCTACATCGAGAAGGACCTTGCCATCAACGACGAGATTGACAAGCTGCGCCTGGCAGCCACGTCGGGCTTGCTCAGCGGGCGGCAGGACGTGTTGGTGGTCAGCTCCGTATCGTGCATCTACGGTATGGGCAACCCGGCTGATTTCTACGAAAACGTCATCGAGGTCATCGCCGGCAAGGCGTTCAGCCGCAACGTGTTCTTGCGCCGTTTAGTGGACAGCCTCTACGTGCGCAACGACCTGGACTTGGCGCGTGGCAACTTCCGCGTGAAGGGCGACACGGTGGACATCTACCTGGCTTACAGCGACAACCTGCTGCGGGTCATCTTTTGGGGCGACGAGGTGGACAGCATCGAGGAGGTGGACCCCGTGAGCGGTGTCAGCGTGGGGCGTTTCGACTCCTACAAAATTTATCCCGCCAATCTCTTTATGACAACCAAGGAGGGCACCC
>CALUIQ010000257.1 GCA_944320735.1 uncultured Bacteroides sp.
GTAACTACGCAGAAAACATGGAGAAAAAGAGAAAATACAATATCTTGATAAAATTGCTGATATAGTGCATTTTACAAGTTTATATTTTCTCTTTATATGCTTTTCTTTTCTTTACGTCATTTTCCGATGCAAAAATGCTCAAATATATTGCTGAGTATGTCTTCCGTTGCGACCTTCCCTACGATGCTTCCGAGGTGGAAAAGGCATTCGCGGAGGTCTTGTGCCACAAGGTCGGAGGGAAGACCGGCGGTTAGTCCTTCTTGTACGCGGTGGATGGCTTCCAAGGCTCGGGTGAGGGCTTCGTAGTGGCGTACGTTGGTGACGATGACGTCGCTTGCCGATAGGGTCGGAAGATGGGCGGCTTCTACTAAGAGGGATTGGAGCTGGCCGATGCCTTCCTTGCGCTTGGCGGAAATGAAAACGGCTTTATCAATTGACAATTGACAATTGACAATTGACAATTGGGGTGTGTTCAGGTCGCTCTTGTTGAGGACGAGGATGAGTGTCTTGCCTTCGCACAAGGGCAATACCTTGTCGGAGAGGGCGGCGATTTGCTTCTCGGCTTCTGTACGGTCGATGACCCAAAGGACGATGTCGGCTTTGCGGATGGCTTGGAAGCTTCGCTCGATGCCTAAGGCTTCGATGGTATCGGTGGTGTTTCGGATGCCTGCGGTGTCGATGAAACGGAAGGTGGCTCCGCCGAGGTTTATCGTGTCTTCTATCACGTCGCGCGTAGTGCCGTGGATGTCGCTCACGATGGCACGCTCTTCGCCTACGAGGGCGTTGAGCAAGGTAGACTTACCTGCGTTTGTCTCGCCGATAATCGCCACGGGAATGCCGTTCTTGATGGCGTTTCCGGTACTGAACGAGTCGGTGAGCCGGGCGATGAGGGTTTCTATTTGCGAAGCGAGGGATTGAAGCTCGGAGCGATCGGCAAATTCCAGTTCTTCGTGGTCGGAGAAGTCCAATTCCAATTCCATCAGTGAGGTGAGGTGGAGAAGCTGGGCGCGGAGCTTTTCCAATTCTTTGCTGAATCCGCCCCGCATTTGGTTCATAGCCAGACGATGCGTGGCTTCGGAAGTGGAGGCGATGAGGTCGGCCACGGCTTCGGCTTGGCTCAAGTCCAATTTCCCGTTCAGGAAAGCGCGTTGGGTGTATTCGCCGGGACCTGCTGCACGGCATCCGCTTGCAATGAGGAGTTGCATCACTTGCTGGAGGATGTAGGGCGACCCGTGACAAGAAATTTCGGTGCTGTCTTCGCCCGTGTAGGAGTGGGGGGCACGAAAAAGGGATACCAACACTTCGTCAACGATTTCCCCCTTGGTGTTCTTGATGTGTCCGAAAGTAAGGGTATAAGGCTTGCGTTCCGTTAACGGGGTGGAAGAGCCTATGGGGGTAAAAATACGGTCGGTGAAGGTGATGGCATCGGGGCCGGACACACGGATAAGTCCGATGGCTCCGCCTTGTGCGGTGGCTATGGCGCAAATGGTATCCTCTTTAAATGAAGAATGAAGAATGTCGGCTTCGCCTCCAAATGAAGAATTATCCTGCAGTGTTTCTGAAAATTCTTCATTCTTCATTTTTAATTCTTCATTTAATAATTGTGCGATTTTTTCCAAGTTTTCGCGGTCGGTGTCATCGAATGCGTTCAGGCGGTCACTATCTATGTCGAGCACTCCTTTCACTTCGTTTTCTACAATGAGGGGCACCACGATTTCCGAGCGTGAAAGGGAACTGCAGGCGATGTGGCCGGGGAATTGGTCAACATCGGGCACTACGAGTGTGCGGCGTTCTGCCCAAGCCGTGCCGCATACGCCCCGTCCTTTCTTGATGCGCGTGCAGGCCACGCTGCCTTGAAAAGGACCGAGCACCAGTTCGTCATTCTTTACCAAGTAGAAGCCTACCCAAAAGAAACCGAAAGCTTCGCGCAGGGCGGCGCAAGTATTGGCCAATAGGGCAATGGTGTCTGTCTCGCCTTCCAGAAGGGCGGCCAGCTGTTTGATGAACAAGCGATATCGTTCCGCTTTATCAATTGTATGAGGTTGAGTGAAAGATTGTTCCATAATTCTTAATAATTTATTTTCCTCCTATGGCGCTTCCTGCCCATACGGCTCCGATGCCTAAGGCGAAGCTCAATCCTGCGTAGAGGACGAATGTGCCCGTGTAGCCTTGGCGCAGGAGGGTGAGGTTTTCGTTGCAAAAGGTGGAGAAGGTGGTGAAGCCTCCGCACAAACCGGTGGTGAGCAGTAGGCGCACTTCGGCCGAGAGGTGAAGACGGGCGGAAAGGGCATAAAAGAGACCGATGAGGAAACACCCCGCCACGTTGGCCGTGAGCGTGGCCCATGGGAAGTGGTAGGGATGGATGCGCTCGTGCATGAGGAGTTGTATGCCGTAGCGCAACACGCTTCCCGCACCTCCGGCCAAGAAGATGTAAAAGGCTTCTTTCATATCCTCTCCAGCACGGTTTCTATGAGCGTGTCGATGGAATTTTTATATCCCGTATTTGCTTCTTGCGCTAGGCGGTTGGCAATGACCATGCAAACAGTGGTGGCCTGATGCCCCATCAGGCGCGAGAGACCTGCCAAAGCGGAGCTTTCCATCTCGAAGTTAGTGATGCGCAAGCCCTGCCATTCGAAGGCTTCTACTTTGCGGTTTTGGTTGGGGTCGGCAAGAGGGACACGAAGCTCGCGCCCTTGGGGACCGAAGAAACCTCCGGCGGCGATGGTAATGCCCCGAACCATATCCTCTTGTGCGATACGTTCTACCATTTCTTCATCGGCCTGGATGGCATAGGGAGCTGGGGCGCAGAGGTTGCCCGTCCAGCCCATGTGGTTGAGGAAGGCACGCTCCAAGGGCAGGTCGCACACGGCGTTTCGACCGGCGTAGAAGTTGAGAAGCCCATCGAACCCAATGGACACTTGCGAGCAGACGAAGGTTCCTACGGGCGTGTAGGGCTGAAGGCCACCGCACGTGCCGATGCGCACCAATTGGAGGCGGCGCAGGGTGTCGCGCTCTTGGCGTGTTTGGAAGTCGATGTTGGCCAAGGCGTCCAGCTCGTTGAGCACGATGTCTATGTTGTCACATCCGATGCCCGTAGACAGTGCGGTGATGCGTTTGCCTTGGTAGGTACCGGTGATGGTATGAAACTCACGGCTTTGCACGTCGCATTCTTTCTCCGTGAAGTGGCGTGCCACGAGGTCAACCCGTCCGGGGTCGCCTACGAGGATGACCTTGTCGGCCAGCCATTCGGGGCGGACGTGAAGGTGGAAGACAGAGCCGTCTTGATTGATGATAAGCTCGGAGGGAGCGAATGCCTTCTTCATAATGGTAAAAATGATAATTTATCTATTAAATGAAGAATGATGAATTAAGAATGAAGAATTAGAGTTTGTGAAGAAAGTAATAAAACTCTCCTCCTTCCGGAAGGAGGAGTCCCCGAAGGGGAGGTGGTAGGAGAAATATGCCGCGTAAGCGATTCCTATTCTTATCATTATATAAATAGGTCAAACCATTCTTTTCCTACCACCCCGCCCGTTGGGCACCCCTCCTTCCGGAAGGAGGGGAGTTGATTACTGTAATTCTTCATTCATCATTCATCATTCTTAATTCTTCATTAAAGCGCGCTGCGCGCGCTAAATTCCCCTTTATTTGCTTGGATTATTGCCAGGTGTAGGCCGTGCGATGGTCTCGCGCATAGTAGTATCGGCTTCGATGTTCTTCATGCGGTAGTAATCCATAATGCCTAAGTTGCCGCTTCGGAAGGCTTCGGCCATGGCTTTGGGCACTTCGGCTTCGGCTTCGATGACCTTGGCGCGGGCTTCCTGCGCCTTGGCTTTCATCTCCTGCTCGGTGGCTACGGCCATGGCGCGGCGCTCTTCGGCCTTGGCTTGGGCGATGTTCTTGTCCGCATTGGCTTGGTTCATTTGCAGGGCGGCGCCGATGTTCTTGCCTATGTCGATGTCCGCTATGTCGATGGAGAGAATCTCGAAGGCGGTGCCGGCATCAAGTCCCTTGCGAAGCACGAGCTTGGAGATGGAGTCGGGGTTTTCGAGCACCTGCTTGTGGCTTTCCGAAGAACCGATGCTGGAGACGATGCCTTCGCCTACACGGGCCAGTACGGTGTCTTCGCCTGCACCTCCTACGAGTTGGCGGATGTTGGCGCGCACCGTGACACGCGCTTTGGCGATGAGCTGGATGCCGTCCTTGGCCACGGCGGTCACGGGCGGGGTGTCAATCACTTTGGGGTTGACCGACATCTGCACGGCTTCGAATACGTCGCGCCCCGCCAAGTCGATGGCGGTGGCCATCTGGAAGGAAAGCTCGATGTTGGCTTTGGCGGCCGACACCAAGGCGTGTACTACCTTCTCTACGTGTCCGCCTGCCAGGTAGTGCGCTTCCAGCCCATCGCGTGTGATGTTGCTCAGGCCTGCCTTGTGCGCTTCAATCAGGCCGGGCACGATGACGTAGGGCGGCACGTTACGGATGCGCATCAAGAAGAGCTGCACCAACGAGATGCTGACGCCCGACACCTTGGCGGACAGCCAAAGGAAGAAGGGCACATAGTGGAAAAAGAGCACCAAGAAGATGATGCCGCCTATGACGAGGGCAGCGGTCAGATAAAGTGTACTTGAGTCCATAATTTCATTTACTATTTACGATTTGACAAATTACTATTATTATCTCGAATCTCAATTCTCATTCTTACGCACGAAGATGGTGTCGTTCGTGATGCGGGTCACGATGAC
>CALUIQ010000258.1 GCA_944320735.1 uncultured Bacteroides sp.
CGCAACACCCAGTTTATCGTGCAGAACGTAGGCCGCCGCCAGGCCCGCCTATTCTATGGCGTATTGGGACTGTTGCTGATAGCCACGGCGGTGTTCTTTGTGTTCGAAACCGGTCATCAATAGGGGACTAATAATGCCATATTAGCAACCGACTGATACTTTGAGATAATTACTTGGTGCATATCCATACTTTTTCTTGAAAGCCTGTGAGAAATGCGACCTGTTCTTGAAGCCTACCATGTAGCCTACATCTTGTGCCGTGGCGGTGTTTTCAAGCAATAGTAGCCTTGCTTTTTCCATATTACCGTATATCAACCGAAACAAGGTGAAAGCCGACGGCACGACCGCCGTCCTGTGCCGCATCACCATAGACGGCAAGAGTTCCACGATGACGACAGGCATCTATTGCAGGCCAGAGGATTGGAACAGCAAAACGGGAACCATCCGCACCGTCCGCGAGAACAACCGCTTGCAGGAGTTCCGCAAGTCCGTTGAACTTGCCTACGATGAGATTTGGAAGAAACAGAACGTGGTGAGCGCCGAACTGCTCAAGAACACATTGGCGAAAAGGGCGGTCATCCCCACCAAGCTGTTGCAGATGGGCGAAAGGGAACGTGAGCGGCTACTCGCCCGTTCAAAGGAGATAAACTCCACGTCCACCTACCGCTCCCGTATGGATGACACAGCAGGAAATGTCCGATGCGTTCAATGTATTCGGCTGTGACACCCGCAGGGCTATCCGTGCCATCTACAAAAATATGGAGTTGTTGGAAAGCGATACCATGCGCTACGTCTGGCAGGGCAACGGGATATGCTATGATGTGTACAGCCTTGAAATGGTGATAGCCATTGCTACATTGGATTTAGTGGTACATACAAATAATCAAACGGCTCTATGCGTCCGTTTACGCTCTACAGGCTTGACGATGCGCATCACGTCCTCCGGTTTGTAAAACACCTTGTGGTTAATCTGCGAATAAGCCAGCGTGCCGTTGTCACGCAGCGTCTGCAAGGTTCGCGGACTGATGTTAAGCTGTCGGCACACCTCTTGGTTGTCCATCCACCCGTTCCGTGAAACGGCTGAACTTCGCCACCATTTCCTCGAACGCCTCTTTCTGAATAATCAAAACTTCCATTTTCGATACTTTTTTATGTTGATACTCGGTTTTGCCTGCAAAGTAAAGGGGTATCGCGCATCAGACAATGGGTTGGCAGTTTCGTGGAAGCATTTGGCAGCGATTGGCGTTTTTGCCACTCGATAACAAACCCGTTTGTCAAACTATCGGAGAATATGCGGCACAGAAGGGCAATTTTTGTGCAAATAGCACTCGTCCAATGCAAAATTGAAGTAATTTTGCGAAGACTGAACCATTTAGACACAAATATGAGCCATATAAAGCATTTTATCTTTCTGGTAAGCCTATGGGCGGTTTTGCTGCTCTCCGCCTGCCATTCCGGGCACTCCGACCCCGCTACGGGTGGTCGTGACAGCGTGTACACCGCCGAGTACATAGAGAAAATCTCGTTTGAAGAGCCGGAAAAAGCCCTCGCCTTGCTTGACACGGCAGAGGAAAAACGGCTGTTCACGCCCTTTGAAACCAATATGCTGCGCTGCCTCGTGAACCACAACGGTTTTTCCCGTTACCGGACAGCACTGTTCTACGCACGCAAGGCTTACGCAGACCCGGAGGCGCGGAAGCATCCCGACAAGCTTTTGTCGCTGCTTTCCTACATGGCAGAAGACAGCCACACCAACGGAGACTATGCCGCCAGTGTGCGCTATTGCACCGAGGGACTGGAGCTTGCCAAGAAGCAGGGCAGCAAGACTTACGAGGCCGACTTCCATGTCACATGGGCAAAGACCCTGATGCTCATGGCGCAGCACGGCGAGGCGTTCCGGCATTTCGACATCGGCATCAGCCTTCTTGAAGAGGAAGCCCGCAAGAACACAAGCTACCATGCGTGGGACGAGCTTTTCTATTCCGTCGGGCTGAAGCTGTCCGCACTTTATGAGATAGACCGGAACGAGGAAGCCTACGCCATGTTTCCACAGATGGAGGAAGCCTTGAAAGGCTTGGAGGCAAGCAAGGACGCACCGGACGGATTGGCGGAATTGCGCCAAGCCGAACTGCTTGCCCTAATCTGTCCTGTCGCCTACGCCACCGGACGCAAGGAGGAAGGCGACAGGATGTACCGCCTGTTGGAGGCCAACCCGGTCGCTTCCACGCCCGATGGCGAATACATCCGCATCCCCGGACTGGTGGCTGCCGGACGCTTCGATGAGGCATTGCGTTATGTGTACCGTGAGAAGAAATTGCTGCAAGAAAACACGGACACCGTAAACTGGGACTACATCAACCCGCACCTCCAAGCCGAATTGGAGGCTTGGCAGGGCAAGGGCAATGTCCGCGAGGTGGCACGGGTGCAGGCCGCGATGCTCGCCCTGACGGACACGCTCCGCCAACGGGAACGGACCGAGGATGCGCTGGAATGGTCGGAAGTCTACGAGAGCGAGGAAAAGGACGCACGGATAAAGGAAGAGCAACAGAAGAGCCGCACGGCGTGGATGATAGCGGGCAGCATCGGCGTGTTGCTCATTATCAGCGGAGGCTTTATCGTGGCCATCGCCCGCAAGAAACGGGAAATAGCACAGAAGAACGACACGCTGACCGCCAGCCTCAATGAAATGACCGGCTTCAGGAAAGCGTTCTTCCGCAAGCAGGAAGAGGTCATCGCCTTGCAGGAACAGGTAAGGCTATTGGCTTCCCGCCTGCCAATGGGAGAAAAAACGGAAACCGGGACGGAAACATCGGATTCCGGCACAGAACCGAAGCCCGTAGCGGACACGAAGCCGGAACAGGACAATGCGGCAAACGACCGTCGGCTGTTCGACCGCATCCAATATGAAATCGAGAAGCGGGAGCTTTTCCTGCTGAAAGACTTCGACAAGGAGGCATTCGCCAAGGAGATGAACATCTCCACGCGCAAATTAGGAAGGCTGTTCACCGTATTTGCGAAAAAGCCTCTTTCCGATTACCTCCACGACCTCCGTCTTTCATACGCCTTGACACTCCTGCACGACCATCCCAATTGGACGATAGACGCGGTGGCGGAAAAATGCGGTCTGTCATTGCGTACCTTCCACCGGCTTTTCACCAAGAAATTCAGCATAACTCCCCAAGCTTACCGGGAAAATGACCAAAAAACCGAAAATTTGAGCATATCTGATAATCAGTAAGTTGCGTGAATACGTGCACGATTTGGCACAACAAGTGCCCCAAAAATCCATTGCCGTAGCTTGCTTCGCCGCTAACTTTGCACAAGCGCACAAACCATGCGCCGTTTGAAGCAAAGAAAGCGATGAAAGAGTACGGACACATACCAGCTGCACCGCCCCCGGCACAGACAGCCGACGGCGGACGCCGCAACCCGGTGACGGGAGCGGCGGTCATCCCCTTGCGTGAAAATCCGTGTAGAAATACCGCTGAAAACTTGCGTATGTGCGAATCTTGTATAAACACACACGCACACACACACACACACACACACACACAGTGTCGCCACGCGCGTCAAGATAAGAAATTTTCTCCGGGAAACAAAGCCTTGCGCACTTTTTTCTTCCACGTGCAAGGCGGATATTCTCTTTATTTATTTACCCTTAACTTTTACAGCCATGCCAATGTTCGTTTCTGACACTGGCACGACGTTTTTTGGCGGAAGCCTCCTGTGGCTTTTGTCCGCCTTGGTCGTGCTGTGCCTTGCCGCTATCATCGTTCTTGCCGTCATTGTTGTCCGCCAACGCAGGCAGATTGCCAGCAAAAACAAGAGCATCGTGCGTAATGCCTTGCTATATCTCAGCCTCAAGCATAAGGATTTCCCCAATTTAGGCGGCGGACATCCGTATGCCGAACTGAGCCAGGTGGAACTGGTGTCACTCATGCAGTTGATAAGGAAGATGCTTTACGGCTGTGTCCTGCTCCTGCCGGCGGCTCCCGTCATGGCGCAGGGAAACACGGACACCACCTACGTGTTCCGTTTCGTACCCACGGACGATATGTTCTACGTGCCTTTGGGTAATAACGAGGCGGAACTGCAACGGTTGGAGGATACCGTTGACAAATACTATGACGAGATTGTCGCAGGCGACATACCGATTCGCGTGGACGGCTACTGCAATTCGGGAGGTGACCGCAAGACCAACTTGAAACTGGCCAAGGACCGCTCCAACCGTGTCAAGTCGGAACTCATCAACTTTTGTTGGGTGATGGAGAACTGCTTCATCACAAAGAACCATTCGGGTGAAGGCGACTATGTGCTGGTCAGGCTGGCCGTTCCCAAGCGTCTGTCCTCCCCGCCTTCTTCCGAAGATGACGATAAGTCGGCTTCGGACAAGAACACGGATGTACCGGACAACACCCCCAATAACCCAGAAAATGAGAAGCCTGCGGAAGAACCGCAAAAGCAACCCGTGCGGACGGAACAACCGTCTGTGTCAAATGCCGTGCAGACAGCGGAAAGCCTCCCCACGGAAAAAGCCGGCGAGGCTATTTCCCTCCGTGCCAACCTCCTGCGCTGGGCGACCCTTACGCCCGACCTTGGCATCGAGTGGCGCATCAGCCGCTTGTGGGGCATCCTCGTACACGGCTCGTGGACTTCATAGTCGTGGAACGACAAAGGCAGAAGATACGCCTTGTGGGAGGTTTCGCCCGAAGTGCGCCATTATATGGGAAAGGAGAAGCGCGGCTACCTCGGCGCGATGTACAAGGCTGGGCAGTTCAACTACAAGCTGTCCGCCACGGGCAGGCAGGGCGACCTGATGGGCGGCGGCATCACGGGCGGCTATGGGCTGCGCCTGAACAACGCCTTGTCGCTGGACTTCAACCTTGCCGTGGGCTGCCTCCACGCCGACTATGAGAAGTACGAGGTCATCGACGGGGTGCGTGTCCGTCAGGGCAAGGAGAGCAAGAACTGGTGGGGACCGATAAATGCGGGCGTCACGCTGGTATGGAAAATGAAGAATTAAGAATGGAATGATGAATGAAGAATTAAGATATAGCATGAAAAAGAAGTCTGCGGTCATCTGTTTAATCTGCGTCATCTGTGTGCCATGGTTATTGGCATCGTGCGTAAAGGACGAACTGCACAATACTCCGCACCCCGACCAAGGCGTGGTAAGCGTCTCCGTGGACTATCCGCAAGGCGCGGAAGAGGGTGACTACACCATGGAAGTGGACGGCAAGCCGTTGGACGAGGGCGACAACGCCTCCAATCCCCTGACACCGGGCGAACACACGGTGCTGGTCTATAATACCCCCGAAGGCTTCACCGTGACGGACGGCATCGCCTACGTGGAGCGCGTGGACGGCACTCGTGACTTGACCGACCTGATTGATCCGCTGCCCGAAACGCTTTATTCAGGGACAAAGACCGTAACCGTGGTGGCGGACGACACGCTCCATTTGGATTTGTCCGTGGCGCAGCGGACGCGCGACCTCCGCTTGGAACTGACCGTGACCGAGGGCGACCCGGAGCGCATCGCAGCCATTACGGGCACACT
>CALUIQ010000259.1 GCA_944320735.1 uncultured Bacteroides sp.
CGTGTCGAGGAAATGTATTTTATCGAGGCTGAAGCTGCCGCACAAGTGGGCGACGCTCAAGCAGCTACCCTGTTGAGCAACTTTATGTCTCAATATCGTGACCCAGATTATGTCACTTCCGCTACGGGTGAGGAACTCATAGAGGAAATCATCTTCCAAAAGCGTATCGAGTTGTGGGGTGAGGGGCAGACATTCTTCGATGTAAAGCGTCTGAACATGTCTGTCACTCGCGGTTATGAAGGAACCAACTTTGCAGCAGAAAAACGTTTCAATACCAACGGACGTCCGGCTTGGATGAACATCTGTATTGTACAGACGGAGAAACTCAACAATGCCGCATTGATTGGTTTTGAGAATCCTGACCCTAGCGAGCTGTATGAACCTTGGGTTAGCGAAACCGAAAAATAAAAGGAAAAGATAAATATTAGACGAATAAGATTAAATTAGTATGAAAAGAATAAATACTTTACTGCTTGCTTTGCTGAGCGTCGTCACACTGACATTGACGTCCTGTAACGACAGCATCGAGTATACACCGGTAGGTCCCGTAGAGGGAGCGGGTGTGTACTTCCCAACCTCAACACGTACTTCTTACGAATTGGAGGGGACTTCAGGTAGCATCACTTTGGACGTAATGCGTACCGATTCCGTCGGAGCTATTGACGCTACCCTCACCACAACTTTCACAGAAGGTGGCGAAAGCGTGTTCTCCGTGCCGGGTACTGTTAGCTTTGCCGATGGCGCGTCTACTTCGAGCTTGACTATCAACTATGACAATTTGGTACAAGGTACTACGTACAACATTACGATGACTTTTGCCGAAGGTACACCGTACTCCAACTCCACTCTGACACTGACATTGATTTATCCGGAAGAAATCGTGTATGAGTGGGAAGTTGTCTCAGAAAATGCAATCTTGGCTGAAGGGTTATTTTCAATGTTTGGCGTAGGCCCTTATGAGCTTACCGGCATTACAGTGGAAAAGGCTAAAGGATATGACATATATCGTTTCCAAAGCCCCTATACCAACGAGTATATGGCAGAATATTGGGGACTAACTGGCAACTTGTTCCCCGAAGATTATGAGTATCCGTATATTGTTTTAGACGGTGAAACTTATAAAAGCCTAAACAGATGGTACATATCCGCCACTGCATTGGGATTCAAGTGGACAAATGGTGCCGGTCCGAGCTTGGATGCAACATATAACACTTTTGGTTCTGTTGCCGTCAATCTTCAAACAAGCGAGGGACAGATTCCTGCAAACAGTACAACCTATCCGTTAGGAACTTTTAATGAGAATAAGCAACAGTTTGATTTCGGTGCCGTTTATCATAATATAGATGCTTACGGATTATATCTGTTGAATGCAGGTTCGTTTACACTTGCTCTTGATCCTGCATTGTTGGAGCCTGATTACGACCGCGACTACACTTGGCACGCCGTGCCCGAAGCTACCGGTATGTTCACTTCCACTTTGGCGGGTGGCGTATGGCATCAAACCGTAGAACAATCTGAAGAAGATCCTACTTTCTATCGTATGCCGAACTTGTATTCTGAAACAGAGAAAGCGCATATTTACTTCAACGTAGATTTGGAAACAGGTACCGTAACTATTCCGAGAGGACAGGATACAGGTTTGACTACATTCGGTAACATTGTTCGTTTGGAGGGGACACCCAATCGTTCTTCATACAATGTAGAGACCGGTGAGTTGACACTTGCTTTCACGCTTTATCTTTCTAATGAGGATGGGGATGACTTGGCTGACTTGACTCAGATTTCTGAAACATTCTTGTGGGGACAAACTCTTTCGGCTCCGATTGATGATTATGTAGGACAATGGGTAGTACCATTTGATAATGGTCAAGAAGACGGACAGGTGCAGATTCCTGTAAACGTTACGAAAGTAGATGCAAATACTTTGGCTGTTCAAGGATTGTCTGGTATGGACGGTTATAATGACGTTATTGCATTGGATTACGATTCCCAAAATGGTATTGTACAATTCGGTATGCAGCAAGTAGGCTCAATCGCTGACCAAGAAGGAAACGTTTATTACGGATTTGTATTCCCCTTCAATAGTGTAGATGGTCTATTAGGGGAAGCAAGTTTAGTCGGTGGTATTACTAAGAATGGAACTTTGAGGTTCGTGAGTCCGGTCTACGATTCAATGGTATATACGGTTTCACCTAACGGGCAGCAATTCAGCTTATTAAGCGGATATTGGAACTATCTGGAGTGGGAGCCATACAACGCTGCCGCAGCAACGAAGTCTATAGCTACATTCAGCAACTTCAAGGTTAAAGATAGCTTCAAGGCACTCAATAAGATGAAGGAAAGCAAAAACATCCAAAATAACGAGTTGAATATTGAAGCATTGCCCAAAGTACAAAAAGGAGCAAAAGGTGCTGCATCGCTGAAAGTAAGAGTGAACAGTGGTATCCAAGCTGGTAACTTCAGTTTGGTACGATAATAATAAGCCTGTTTGGTTCGTAAAACGAAGGGTGTACCCGCAAGGGTATGCCCTTTTTTAATACACCATATTATATATATAAGGTTACTGCCTACCAAGTACGATTAGTAATCGTTATGCAGTACGATTAGTAATCATTAGTGGTCGAAAGATTTTAATTAATTAATTACCAACGTTTTATTTGTTTGTTTCGATTGTTTTTGCTACCTTTACAGCATAGATAAATGTAGTAAAAACGGTAATGAAAGAAATAAAAGTACATGCTTGGGATGTCCTTCGAATGATTCCCGATGAAGAATTGGCCCACCTTGCCAAAGACACGAAAGTGGACTATTGCGCCAAAGCGCTGAGCGGGGAACGGATGTTCTACTTGCTTGTGTTCGCATTCCTGTCGGCAGAGCAGGTGAGCCAACGCAAACTGGAGACGGTGTTCAACAATGACCTGTTTAAGACACTGTTTAACCTGTCGGTAGACGCCAAAGTAAGCCGAAGCTCCATTTCCACAAGGCTTTCAAAAATAGAACTGAGCTTCTTTGAGAAAGCTTTTGCGCTCATCTACTCCAAATTATCCGCATTGTATGCCCCATCGGAACTCTTGAAGTATCATATTGTGCCCGTGGACAGTACGATGGTGGCTGAAACCTGCAACAAGTTGAAGGAAGGTTTTACAGTCGGCCGCAAGCCCCGTGGCGGGAAGGAGCCGGTCCGGCAGATAAAATACAGTATGGTTTACGATGGTTTTGTGGCAAGGCTGACGGAAGTGTTCAATAAGGCGACCTATTTGTGCGAGGATGTGGCTTTGCCTGAGGTCATTCTCAAGGACATCAAGAAAGAGTCGGGGCACGCTTGCCTGTATGTCATAGACCGTGGCCTTTGTTCCTTGGAGAGTTTTGACGCCATAAACAAGGAGGAGGCAAAGTTCGTGGGTCGCATTAAGACTTCCCGTAAAATGAAAGTGGTCCGCAGTTTAATGGATGAGCATACGAAAACGGACCTTGGCAAGCTTGAGTTGGTGGAGGATACTGTCGTGCACCTGTATGATAATGAACGCAAGTGTTACTCTGAGTCCGAGTACCGGATAGTCAAGGCCAGGTTCAAAAAACCTCGCGACACGACACGCCCGGCCAACAAGGGGCAGGTCAGACGGGTGGAAAACGAAGTATTCTTCATCACAAACGAGATGGAACTCACAGCCGGGGAAGTGGCGGAAATCTACAAAAAGCGTTGGGAAATTGAAGTGTTCTTCAAGTTCCTCAAGCAGAACCTGTCTTTCTCGCATCTTATTTCCACCAGCGAGAACGGGATAAAGGTCGTACTCTACATGACGCTCATCACGGCTATGCTCGTACTGATTTACAAACGGGAAAACGAGCTTGGTTATACTATTGCCAAGTTCAGTTTCTTTTTGGAAATGCAGTCGTGGGTCGGGAAACTGATGGTGGTTATCAATGGGGGAGATTTGAACCGGACCGCCTACGAACGTATATGTATAAGGGGAAAAGTCCCATGAAAAAGTACAATACGAAATTCTGATTGAAAAAGAAAGGCTACTTGGCAAAGTATGCAGGGGCACTTTGCCAAGTAGCCAACGGCATTCAGAAAACTCTGTATGGTTTAAAGCGGATTATGCCCCTTTTATACCCCTTAAAGCGATGCCAGACTCTGTCCCAAAAAGAGAGACTAGAGGAAAGAAAAGGGAGCACTCTAAAAAATCTTTCGACCACTAATG
>CALUIQ010000260.1 GCA_944320735.1 uncultured Bacteroides sp.
TTTCCTCACGGCAGGAAAAGCCAACGAGAAGTTGGTTTCCGGCAAGGCGCGGAAAGTCCGTAACGGGACTCCCCTCAGGGAAACGGAAAAGCTCATTGAGTCCTTCCGCAATTACGCGCCCACTTTGCATAAGGTATTGACGGAACCGGATTCAGCCATAAAGGTCGTGCCGAATTTCAAGGTCGGCGAAGAAACGTTGAATGTCCTGGCCATCCAATCATCCACGGAAGAAAAGGCCGCGGCAAAGGACCAATTGATACAAACTTGCGTCCGCATCTGCATGGAAATCAATACCACCAACCATCTTGCCGTCTGGCGCAGATATTTGCGGACGGTATGGCTGCACGAATAGAATTGAGAATTGAAAGTTGAGAATTAAAAATTATAGTCAATCAGAAATAAATTGCGAAAAAACATTTGTCATGCTGAACGTAGTGAAGCATCTCGGATGCGCCCACGTGGATGTACACGAGATCCTTCGCTTTGCTCAGGATGACATTACATTAAAACATTTTTCACAAACCAATTTTGTTTTACTATAGACGTTATCTCTCCGCTTGGCTCCGTTAAGAGTTAAAGGACAATAGTCTTGTGTATTGGCTTCTAACTCCTTCTAACTTCATGAAATAACTCCCTTTAACTCCCATGTACACATATACTGAGTTTACTTCCGAGTGGAAGCGCCTTCATCATCCATCCATGAGCGTGGACGGCGACGTGGCTTTCTTTTACGACATCTACGTCAGGCTGCACCGCTTGGTAGAACAGGAAGCGGTGGCGTTCGACGAGCAGCTTATCTTTTCTTTGCTACTCTATATGGAAAATACCGCAGCCGTGGGGCTTGACGGCGTTTACGAATACAGATACCGCAGCGTAGGCCATGTGGCATTCAGCTGGTGCGAAAGTCTGGAGATGAGCGCGGAAGCCACCTCCCAAGTGGACAGGCTCGTTTCGGAGGTCGTGGCGAAAGCTCCTTGCAGCGCCCTCCGCGGGTGGATGACGGAAAGCGTGCTGTCAGGCGATTTCTCCCGTTTGGGCGAAATGCTGACATGGTTTCCACAGGAAGACCAAGTAATGTGGCGCGTCTTCCCGGACTTGCGTTTCAGGGAAATGATGTTCCGCAGGCTTACGGGAGATTGGCAGGCCACCCGGCGGATGCTGTGGGCTGACCTTGCCTTCAACTGGCGTGACAAGCGCGGCGATTCCTTGGCGGTCACCCTTGCCAAACAGTTCCGTCAGGAAGTCGCTTTTGTGGAAGAAGACGAAAAAGCCTTATTGAAAGAAGCGGCGGAAATGCTCGATGCCATCCGTTCCGAACGGTTGGACACGTACACGGCCATTGAAAGGACAGGCGGTTGCACACTCACGTTGCGCCATAGGGATGGCCGCATGTTCCGTGATGTAATTTTCCCGATGTCAGTTCCGGAAGATGTGCAAAACCGTCACCTTGCCGCACAACTTGTCACCTATCAAGATAAAACCTATATAAACGGTTGCCCCGTGTGGCTCAACGAGGAAGCCTTGCCGATATGGGACGGTGAAGCCATTTGGAACGACATCGTGAAGAAAGAACAAGATGCGGCCAAGCTCACATCTTTCACCACAACCTTCGGCAAACAGATAAGCCTTTACGAAGACCTTTACACCGTTCCGGAAGACCCGGAGGAAGCCTATTACGCCGACATAGGTATCTATTTCGACGAACCCAACATCTTCGATTTCTTGGGAGGCCGGCCGGACGGCAAGGTGATTTATATCTGATGAAATGAAGAATGATGAATGGAGAACTTTTAAATGAAGAATAGCACTTCTGCGAAATGAAGAATGTGTGCAACACCCTTTCCTCATTCTTCATTCATCATTCTTAATTCTTCATTTACATTGGTATTCCGCCACGACATCGAAGCATGGGCAGGCTTTCCGCGGATTCAAATCCCGATGCCCTACAATCAAGGCACGCGGATATTTCCGGTGCAACGCCTCCAGCAACTTGCGCAAGGCAACCCGTTGGGCATCCGTCCGGGTGTCTTCCGGTTTCCCATCGGCAGACAGCCCGCCGATATAGCACACCCCGATGCTGTGACGGTTATGATTCTTGCAATGCGCCCCTACTTCGGCTTCGTCCCGTCCCTTTTCGATGGTTCCGTCCGTAGGAATCACGTAGTGATACCCGCAGCCCTTCCAGCCCAGCGAACGGTGATAGCGGTCGATGTCCGCCAGGCGCAAGGCACTGCCCGCCTTGTTGGCGGAGCAGTGCACGATGATCAGCGTGATGGTTCTCATAAGGCACCCGCGCAAGATGAGACACCCAATGCGGTCAGTGCCGCCACAATGGCCTGTACGATGGCCTGAAGGATTTTCGTCCAACCGAATCTGTTAGAATTTTCACTCATAGTCGTTTTGTTTTAAAAGGATTGGTAAAAATATTTAAATAAAGGATGATGAATTAAGAATGAAGAATTACGAATTAGAGTCATCAACAAGGTGCATTCCATTATTATTCTTCATTCATCATTCTTAATTCTTCATTCAAGCGGGGCAAAGCCCCGCTAAATTTAGCCCAGCGGGTCTTCCGTTACGCCTCCGCCGTTGCCACCGGTAGAGCCTGAATCCGGTTCTTCCACGTCGGTCGAACCGCCTCCGCCCTGTTGTCCGGACGGCTTCTTGTTCTTGATGGCTTCCAAGTCCAGCGTTGGCTGGCCGGTCTTCTCCGCCTTGTAGATGGCGGTCTGCGCCAGGCGGCTGGCTACCGGCACGAACTTGGCGCGGGCGCGCAGGTTCTCAAAGTCCTCGCCCGGCGTGAACTGGATGTTCACCTTCTTGATGTTGTCGGCGGTGAACTTTTCCAACGACTCCGCCGGCTCACAGGAGATGTAGATGCTGAAGATGCCCAACTCACCGAACTGGACCTTGTAGCCGTTGAGCAGCATTTCCACCAGGCAGGCGCAGGTGTCGCTTACCACGCCTTTCACCGTACCGCGGGTGAACACCCCGTTATGGTCGGCGATGTGCTTGACGAACTCGTCGAAAGTCATCACGTGCGTCACTTGGTTTTTGGCGTACGCCATTTCAACGGCGTTCTCGTCCAACGGGTTTTTCCACAAATAGACAGAATAATTGATCATACGTTATAAGATTTAGAAATTAAACAATCCGTGGCAACCGGGCAACGCCCCCTTTCGGATGTCCCGGGATTCCCATCTTGCCGGGAGGCCTCTTGTCCTCGACCACGGTGCAAAGATAGGGCGGGACGGAGCGTTTTTGAAATCCGCTCAATCCCATTCAGAAACGGCTCAAAAAACATTCAATTCACCCAAGCTGAATCAAGAAACAATCAGACGAACCGATAAACAATGACAGATATGTCGGACATACAAATAAATATCTATGGGGACAACAACCAAGTGTTGCCCAACGCTACCAAGGCCATACAGAACATTTATGTCGGCGGAAGCGTAAACGGAACCCTTGCGCCGGGAAATGCCAAACAAGCGCTTGCTCCGGAAGCAGGCGAACCGCTTTCGCCCGAAGCGCAAAAGCTGCTTCCCTACGTGAAGGATGAACAGTCCCTCCGCAATTACCTGCACCGAATCGGGGAATGCAAGACCGCCCGTGACGTGGCGCAGGTCATCCTCACGCTGCAGGAGCAGGAACGCAAAGTCCCCGCGGGAGAAGAACTGAAGGAACGTTTCATCAACCTGTTCCTTCCGTTCGTCCTCGAAAGCGCCAAGGGAATGACCGCGCACAATATCTACACCCACATCGTCAACCTGAAAGCGTCCCGTCCGCGGGGCGCGGGGAAATAGTCCCTCCAGAGAGGATTATCCTCTCCGCGATATAGGATAATCCTCTTTTCAATAT
>CALUIQ010000261.1 GCA_944320735.1 uncultured Bacteroides sp.
AGGTGAAGCGGTGCAAGACGGACGCCCGCGCGCTGGAGGAGAGGTTGGAACGGGACATACAGGCCTACGAGACGATGTTCGCCCTTTGGAACGAGTTCGACAGCTCGTTGATAAAGGTCAGCGACGTTCATCTGGAAGTCCGCAAGATAGCTGGCGTGCGTGTGCCGCAGCTGGAAAACGTGGACTTCGAGATTCGCCCCTACAGCCTGTTCAACGCCCCCAAGTGGTATGCCGACGGGCTGGAGCTGCTGAAGGAACTGGCGCATACGGCCATCGAGCGCGAGTTTACCGAAGCCAAGCTCTCCCTGTTGGAGCATGCCCGCAAGAAGACGACGCAGAAGGTGAACCTGTTCGAGAAGGTGCAGATACCCGGCTACCAGGACGCCTTACGTAAGATCAAGCGCTTCATGGAGGACGAAGAAAACCTGTCGAAGTCTTCGCAGAAGATTATGAAGTCGCACCAAGAACAGAGAAAGGAGGCCGTAGCATGATTACGAAAATGAAAAAGCTGACGTTCCTTGTCTATCACAAGGAATATGAGTCGTTTCTCGACCGCATCCGCCAGTTGGGCGTGGTGCACGTGGTGGAGCGTCAGCGCGGCGAAGTAGACCCTGCCTTGCAGAGCCTCTTGCAGAAGCGTGCGCAATACAAGAACGTGCTTTTGGGCATGCAGCGCAACTTCGGTGATGGCAAGCCGGACGATAGTGTCCGCAAGGACCTTACGGGAGACGCTATGGTGGAACGTTTCGAGAAGTTCCAGGCAGACATCCAAGAGTTGAAGCAGCAGCTTCCCGTTTGCGAGAAAGACATTGCTGCCTTGGAGCCTTGGGGCGAGTTCGATTGGAACGTGGTGGCTCGTCTGCGTGATGCGGGCTGGTTTATCCAGTTCTACGACTGTATGGAGAATGAGTACAAGACGGAATGGGAGACGGACTACAACGCCCTTATGGTTCGTCAACACGGCGGGCACGTCAGCTTCGTCACCGTCACGCCCCATCCGGTAGAGTTGGAGATGGAACCGTTGCGCTTGCCGCAGCAGAGTCTGTCGGAGTTGATGGAAAAGAAGAACCTGTTGTTGGAAGACATTGAGGACAAAGAGTTCAACTTCATCGAGTTCTGCCGTATGTATTACCGAGGCTTGGAGTATGCCAACCGTCAGTTGCAGGGCGACATCGACCTGCGCAAGGTGCAGTTGGACAGTGAACCGATGGCCGAAGGAAGTGTCGTCTTGCTGGAGGGCTGGATACCCGAAGACGCGGAAGTAGAAGTACGCCGGATGCTGGACGACAGCGGCGTGTACTACGACTTGCGTCCCGCTACAAAGGAAGACCGTGCTCCTATCAAGCTGAAGAACAATGCCTTTGCCCGCATGTTCGAGGTGTTGACCAAGATGTACGGTATGCCCAATTATTCGGAGTTCGACCCTACGCCCATCATCGCGCCGTTCTTCTCGCTCTTCTTTGCTTTCTGTCTGGGCGATGCGGGCTACGGCTTGGCGTTGATTGCCTTGGGTTTCATCTTGAAGAAGAAACTCTCCAAGTCCTTGGCGGGTATGATGAACATGGTCATTACGCTGGGCATCGTCACCACCGTATTCGGTGCCGTGCTGGGTACGTTCTTCGGGGTCAACCTCTTCGAAGCCGACGTGCCCCAGTGGATGAAAGAGTATATGATTGCCGGCAAGATAGATGGCACTACGTATGACAAGGCGATGGTGCTGTCGCTCCTCATTGGTGTGGTAAACATCTGCCTCGCCATGACGGTGAAGGCCGTTTGCAACACCGTGCGCTACGGCTTCAAGGAGACGCTGAGCGACTGGGGCTGGCTGCTGTTGGTGGTAGGCTTCATCTGCACGGGCGGCTTGTCGTTCTTCGAGGTCATCTCCGCGCAAGTCACTCAGTGGTCGTTCATCATCATCGGAGGTGTGGCTGCCATCGGCATCTACCTGCTGAACAACCTGCACCGTAACGTCTTCGCCAACATCGGCGCGGGCTTGTGGGACACGTACAACATGGCCACGGGCTTGGCGGGCGATACGCTTTCCTACATCCGTCTCTACGCCTTGGGCTTGGCGGGCGGTATGCTGGGTGGCGTGTTCAACCAGTTGGCCTTCATGACCTACGATGCGGCGGGACCGCTCATCGGTTGGCTTCCTTGCGGACTGATATTGGTCTTCGGCCATGCGCTGAACATCGCCATGTCTTGCCTGAGCGGCTTCGTTCACCCCTTGCGTCTGACGTTCGTGGAATACTTCAAGAACTCCGGCTACGAAGGCAAGGGCGAGGCTTACGCTCCCTTTGCTACGGTAGAGGAGAAGTGATTAAGGAGTTAAGAAGTTGAGTAGTTAAGAAGTTGAGTAGTTAAGAAGTTAAGGAGTTAAGAAGTTAAGCCGATAGTTGGCTTAGTATATATGCTAAAAGGTATTGGCTTAACTCCTAACGGAGCGAAGCGGAGTGATAACTCCTTTAACTCCTTAACTCCTAAAAAGAATAATATAAAGTAAATTAGAAACAAATAAAAAGTTAAACGATTATGAATGAAATTTTAGGTTATCTCGGTCTGGGCCTGATGCTGGCCCTCTCCGGCATTGGCAGTTGCTATGGTACGACAATCGCGGGTAAAGCCGCCG
>CALUIQ010000262.1 GCA_944320735.1 uncultured Bacteroides sp.
AGTCAAATAAAAAGGGTGCTGTCCTCGCGAGGACAGCACCCTTTTTATTTGCGGTTCAGCCAAAATCCAGAGACACATTGCCTATGTCGGAGGTGGCGGTGAGATTCCAATCGCCGCCGCTCTGGTCGTAAGAGCGGCCGCTTATGCCTTCGCCGTCCACTTCTACATCGCCCATACTGGTAGTGGCGCTGACGGTGTAGACACTCCTGGCCTGGGCGAGGGTGAGCTCCAGGTCGCCCATGTCAGAAGTGGCGGTAAGGTCGCAGGGGAAATCCCCCTGAATGGTCAGGTCGCCCATGTTGCTTTCCCACACGGCGCCGCCCTGAACGGAGAGACGGCGGCCCTCCAGGTCGCCCAGGCCTGTATTGACCTGAAGGGTGCCGGAGACAGAGACGTCAGACAGGGACACGTCCCCCATGCCGGCGTGGACAGACACCTGTTCCAGTACGGTTTCCTCCGGAACGGTGATGTGCACGGAGGAGGAGACGTTTTTCAGATTCCCCAGTCCGTTTCCTTTGGACTGGCTGCGCACCACCAGCGTGCCGCCTTCCACTTGGGCGGTGAGGGCGTAGCCGCTGCCGCCCCAATTCATGGAAGTGGAGAAGGTGCTGCCGGTGGAAAGGATCACGTCACCCACGGAAATATCCACGTCCACAGCGGTGAAGGAGGCGTTTGACTCCAGAGCCAATTCCTGCTGCAGTCTCGAGCCGAAGAGGGGAAAGCTGCCTCCCATGGCCTGGAAGCCGCCCAGGAAGCCGCCCGCCATGGCCAGCACAAAGCCAATGGCCATGAGACCGGCGGAGAGTTTGACCAGTGTTTTCACGGGCGTTCACCTCCTTCCAGCCGGCGGATGAGGGCAAAACCGCCCCTCCAGCAGCAGCGAAAAGCTCCGGCGGCGCCGGCGAACATCAGAAGGCCGAAGCCGATGGTGAACAGCCCGCCGCCGCCCAGCAGCAGCCGGGGGCCCAGAGCGTTGAAGAGGGAGAAAGCGCCCACGGTGAAAAAGCCTCCGAAGGTCAGCCCAATGCCGGTGCCGATGCAGATGAGTCCGCCCAGCCCCAGACCGAAAGCCAGCCCAAAGGCCAGCAGGAACAGCACCACCGCCAGCAGGATGATCCCTGCAGCCACGGGGAAGGAAAGCACGCTCCGGCAGGAGGGGGGAGCCTGCTCCCACCGGGGGACGCCGTCTGTCTGCCGGGGAGGGGAAAAACCGCCGTTTACCGGCCGGTCCAGGATGCGCGCGGCCAGTTCCTCCGGAGAACCCAGCTCCTCCAGCAGTTTGGCCTCACCTTCCGGGCCCACCTCCTGGAAATAGCGTTCGTACTAGCGCAGGCTGCCGTCCACCTGCTGCTCGGGCAGATGGCCCGCCAGCAGGGCGCCCAGGCGGGCCAGGTATTCGTCTCTGCTCACGGAAAAGCCCCCTTTCCGTTATTTTCTGCTCTCATTATAGCGGCCCTTTCTTATATCTGCCCCCCAAGTTCCATTAAAAACCCATGAAAAAACGTCCGGCCACAGGGGCACGGACGCTTTTCCGCTGCTTATTCAGGGTCAGAAGGGCAGGCCCAGCCCGCCGGTGAGTTTCTGCATGTTGGTGGACATATCGGTCTCCGCGGCCCGCAAAGCCTCGTTCACCGCGGCCACGATCATGTCCTGGAGCATCTCCACATCCTCCGGGTCCACCGCTTCAGGGTCGATGGTGATGCTGGAAAGCTCCCGCTTGCCGGTGACCGTGGCGGACACTACACCGCCGCCGGCAGCCGCGGTGTACTCCTTCTTCTCCAGCTCTTCCTGCATGGCCGCCATGTCCTGCTGCATCTTCTGGGCCTGCTTGATCATGTTCATGTTCAGGCCGCCGCCCATGCCGCCCATGCCGGGGCGGCGTCCGAATCCCTTTGCCATCGGTATCACTCCTTATTCTTCTACGATAAAGTCTTCAAATTGCTTGCCCAGGGCCAGCAAATCGTCCAGATTGTCGTGCTCCGGTTCGCTCTCTTCCGGCTGTTCCGCCGGGGCGGATGGGGGGGCGGAGGGAGCCTCCGGCGGTTTGCCGACGATGAAAGCGGCCCGCAGGCCGGTCCGGCCCAGCCGGATCTCCGCCGCCTGGAGCAGCGGGCCGGTCACCGATTCCCTGTGAAGCATATTTTTGGTAAAGTCGGTATCCACCCACAGGGTGAGCACCACGCCGTCCACTGTGCCCGTCACCGCGGACGGGTTGGACAGGAAGCTGTACGGACCGGGGGGAACGCTGCCCTTCACCGCTTTCACCAGAGCGGGCCAGAAATCCTCGCCCACCGGGGGAGCGGGTGCCTGGGGTGCGGCGGAAGACTCCACCCGGCGCCGGACGGGCCGGGGCGCGGGCTCCGGCACCTTTTTCTCCGGCAGGTCGAAGGGAGGCAGATCCTCTTCCCGGGGAGCGGAGGGTGCATCCGCAGGAGGGGGCGCGGGGGCCGCTTTTTGCTCGGGAGCAGGCCGGGGCGCCTCTTCTGCCCTGGGGGCGGAGGGAGCGGCAAAGGAAGCGCCGCTGCCCACCAGGGCTTCCAGCTTTTCCAGCCGGGCGGCAAGACCTGCGGTGGTGCCGTCCAGAGATTCATCACACAGCCGGATGAGGCACACCTCCGCATCGGTGCGGCGGTTGCTGCTGCGTGGCAGATCCGCCGCCGTCTGCTGCAGCAGGGAAAGCATGGCCAGCAGCCGCTGCTGGGGCAGCAGGGGGGAGAGGGACCGGAGGGTGGCCTCGTCAAAATTGCCGGTGAGCAGGGCCTCACCACCGGTTGGGGCGACTTTCCGCAGCAGCAGATCCCGCACCAGGGCGGACAGCTCCCGCAACAGGGCCCCCACCTCTTTCCCGGCGTCGTACAGGGCTGCCAGGTCGGTGAGTGCTCCTTGGGGATCC
>CALUIQ010000263.1 GCA_944320735.1 uncultured Bacteroides sp.
ACATAACATTGTTCGTTGATTCTAAAAGTAATAAAGAAGATCAAAATTAAGGTGTAATGGGACAAAAAGTTAATCCAATAAGTAACCGTTTGGGAATTATACGCGGTTGGGATTCCAACTGGTATGGAGGAAAAAATTATGGTGACTCTTTACTGGAGGATAGCAAAATCCGTAAATATTTGAGCGCAAGACTTGCTAAGGCAAGTGTCTCAAGAATTGTGATTGAACGTACACTGAAGCTTGTAACTATAACTGTTTGTACTGCACGCCCAGGTATCATTATCGGTAAAGGTGGTCAAGAAGTTGATAAGTTGAAGGAGGAGTTGAAGAAGATTACCGATAAAGATATTCAGATTAATATTTTCGAGGTTAAGAGACCTGAGCTTGATGCTGTGATTGTGGCTAATAACATCGCCCGTCAAGTTGAAGGAAAAATCGCTTACCGTCGTGCTATTAAGATGGCTATAGCCAACACGATGCGTATGGGTGCTGAGGGCATCAAGATTCAGATTTCTGGACGTCTGAATGGTGCTGAAATGGCTCGTTCAGAAATGTATAAAGAAGGAAGAACTCCGTTGCATACGTTTAGAGCAGATATTGATTATTGTCATGCTGAAGCTCTGACCAAGGTCGGTATTCTCGGTATTAAAGTTTGGATTTGTAGAGGCGAGGTTTATGGAAAGCGTGAATTAGCTCCGAACTTTACACAGAGTAGAGATAATGGCCGCGGTAATAATGGCGGTAATAATGGAGGCAAGAACTTCAAGAGGAAGAAAAATAATCGCTAAACGAATTTGATTTTTTAGGAATTATGTTACAACCGAAAAAGACAAAATTCAGAAGACAACAAAAAGGTCGTCAGAAAGGAAATGCCCAAAGAGGTAATCAATTGGCTTTCGGCTCTTTTGGCATTAAGGCTTTGGAGACGAAATGGATTACAGGTCGGCAGATTGAGGCAGCTCGTGTGGCTGTGACAAGATATATGCAACGACAAGGTCAGATATGGATTCGCATATTTCCCGATAAACCTATTACGAGAAAGCCTGCAGATGTTCGTATGGGTAAAGGTAAGGGTAATCCTGAAGGCTTCGTAGCTCCTGTTACGCCGGGTAGAATCATTATCGAAGCTGAAGGTGTATCTTATGAAATCGCAAAGGAAGCTTTACGCTTGGCTGCGCAGAAACTTCCTATTACTACAAAATTTGTAGTAAGACGCGACTATGATGTTCAAAATCAAAATGCGTAAATGATATGAAGATTGCAGAAATTAGAGAAATGTCTACGACTGATTTGGTAGAGAGAATTGAGACAGAAGTTGCTAATTACCAGCAAATGATTTTAAATCATTCGATTTCTCCATTAGATAATCCTGCTCAAATCAGACAGTTACGCAGGACAATTGCGCGTATGAAAACAGTATTGCGCGAAAGGGAACTTAATAATAAATGATTGGCTTGATGGAAGCAAGAAATTTGAGAAAAGAAAGAACGGGAGTTGTGCTGAGCAATAAGATGGATAAGACCATTACTGTTGCTGCTAAGTTTAAGGAAAAGCACCCCATTTATGGTAAATTCGTAAGTAAGACGAAAAAATACCATGCTCATGACGAAAAGAACGAGTGTAATGTTGGTGATACTGTGCGTATTATGGAAACTCGTCCTCTGAGTAAGACAAAAAGATGGAGATTGGTAGAAATAGTTGAAAAGGCTAAATAATTATGATACAAGCAGAATCCAGACTTACAGTATGTGACAACAGTGGAGCAAAGGAGGCTTTGTGCATCCGTGTATTGGGCGGAACGGGTCGTCGTTATGCTTCAGTGGGGGATGTTATTGTCGTTTCTGTTAAGAGCGTAATCCCTTCAAGTGATATTAAAAAAGGTGCAGTGTCTAAAGCTTTGATCGTTCGTACTAAGAAAGAAATCCGTCGTCCTGATGGTTCTTATATACGTTTTGATGATAATGCTTGTGTATTGTTGAATAATGCAGGTGAAATTAGAGGTAGTCGTATCTTTGGTCCTGTAGCTCGTGAACTTCGTGCTACGAACATGAAAGTCGTTTCACTCGCTCCTGAAGTACTTTAACTTTTGTAATAGATTTAGGTAATGAGTAAATTACATATTAAAAAAGGCGATACAGTTTACGTAAATTCTGGAGAAGACAAGGGTAAAACTGGTCGTGTATTGAAGGTTCTTGTGAAAAAGAATCGTGCCATTGTTGAGGGTATCAACATGGTGTCAAAGAGTACGAAGCCGAGTGCGAAGAATCCTCAGGGTGGTATCGTTAAGCAGGAAGCTTCTATTCATATTTCGAATTTGAATCCGGTTGATCCTAAGACTGGCAAGCCGACCCGTATTGGTAGAAAAATGAGTGCAGAGGGCACTTTAGTGCGTTATTCTAAAAAATCAGGAGAGGAGATTAAGTGATGAGTAATACTGCTAGTCTTAAAAAAGAATATGCAGAGCGTATTGCGCCTGCGTTGAAAGAACAGTTCCAATATTCTTCAACGATGCAGATTCCTGTGCTTAAGAAGATTGTTATTAATCAAGGCTTAGGTATGGCTGTGGCTGATAAGAAGATTATAGAAGTGGCTATTAATGAAATTACGGCGATAACTGGTCAAAAAGCTGTAGCTACAGTGTCTCGCAAGGATATTGCAAATTTCAAATTGCGTAAGAAAATGCCTATCGGCGTGATGGTTACCCTTCGTCGCGAAAGAATGTATGAGTTCTTGGAAAAGTTGGTTCGTGTAGCTCTTCCTCGTATTCGTGACTTTAAGGGTATTGAGAGCAAGTTTGATGGTAGAGGAAATTATACTTTAGGTATTCAAGAACAGATTATTTTCCCCGAAATCAATATTGACAGCATTACACGCATCTTAGGTATGAATATTACTTTTGTAACTTCTGCCCGTACAGATGAAGAAGGTTATGCTTTGTTGAAAGAATTTGGTTTACCGTTTAAGAACGCTAAAAAAGATTGATAATATGGCAAAGGAATCAATGAAAGCACGTGAAGTTAGACGTGCTAAGTTAGTGGCCAAATATGCTGAAAAAAGAGCTGCGTTGAAGTTGATTGTGAAAACAGGCAATCCTGTTGAAGCTTATGAAGCTGCTCAGAAATTGCAGAGCATTCCTAAGAACGCTAATCCAATTCGTCTTCACAACCGCTGCAAATTGACTGGTCGTCCTAAGGGCTATATCCGCCAATTTGGAATTTCAAGAATTCAGTTCCGCGAAATGGCTTCTAATGGTTTAATACCAGGTGTGAAGAAAGCAAGCTGGTAAATTATGTTTTAAATATTGTCAGGGTAGTCCTGATTAATTTAATTTATTTTATATGACAGATCCAATAGCAGATTATTTGACTCGGTTGCGCAATGCTATTCAAGCGAAGCATAGAGTCGTAGAAGTTCCGGCTTCTAATTTGAAGAAAGAGATTACAAAGATTCTCTTTGAGAAAGGCTACATCCTTAATTATAAGTTTGTAGATGACGGTCCTCAGGGCACTATTAAGGTGGCTTTGAAGTATGATCCTGTTAATAAGGTTAACGCAATTAAGAAGTTGCAGAGAATTTCTTCTCCGGGTATGCGTAAATATACGGGTTATAAAGATATGCCGCGTGTTATTAATGGTTTAGGTATTGCTATAATATCTACTTCCAAGGGTGTGATGACTAATAAAGAAGCTGCCGATTTGAAAATCGGAGGTGAAGTATTGTGCTACGTATATTAATAGGAGGATTTAGCAATGTCAAGAATAGGTAAATTGCCCATCAGTATTCCGGCAGGTGTAACCGTTACATATAAAGATAACGTAGTTACTGTTAAAGGACCGAAAGGTGAGTTGACCCAATATGTAAATCCTGCTATTAATGTTGCTCTGGAAGAGGGACATATTGTATTGTCTGAGAAGGAGGATGCGATGCTGGATAATCCGAAACAGAAGCATGCTTTCCATGGCTTGTATCGTGCATTGGTGCATAATATGGTTGTGGGTGTTTCTGAAGGATACAAGAAGGAGCTTGAGTTAGTTGGTGTAGGTTATCGTGCATCCAATCAAGGCAATATCATTGAGTTGGCTTTAGGTTATACACACAATATATTTATTCAATTGCCGCCTGAGGTTAAAGTTGAAACGAAATCTGAAAGGAATAAGAATCCTCTTATTATTTTGGAATCTTGTGATAAGCAGTTGCTTGGTCAGGTTTGCTCTAAGATACGTTCTTTCCGTAAGCCGGAGCCTTACAAGGGTAAGGGTATTAAGTTTGTTGGTGAAGAAATTCGTAGAAAGTCCGGTAAGTCTGCGGGTGCTAAGTAATTTTTAAATAGATAATATTATGACAGCAAAGATAGAAAGACGAATTAAGATTAAATATAGAGTACGCAATAAAATTTCAGGTACTTCTTAGTGTCCGTGTATGAGTGTATTTAGAAGTAACAAGCAAATCTATGTGCAAGTGATTGACGATTTGTCAGGTCGTACCTTGGCTGCAGCTTCATCTTTAGGGATGACTGAGAAGATGCCTAAAAAAGAGCAAGCTGCTAAAGTCGGTGAATTGATTGCAAAAAAGGCCCAAGAGGCAGGTATAACGAAAGTTGTATTCGACCGAAATGGTTACTTGTATCATGGGAGAGTGAAAGAGGTGGCTGATGCTGCTCGTAACGGTGGACTTAAATTTTAATCAATATGGCAGGAATTTATAATAGAGTTAAGGTTTCTAACGATATAGAACTGAAAGATAGATTAGTTGCTATTAATCGTGTGACGAAAGTAACCAAGGGTGGTAGAACTTTTAGCTTTTCTGCTATTGTTGTAGTTGGTAATGAGGAAGGCATTATAGGATGGGGCTTAGGTAAGGCTGGTGAAGTAACGGCAGCCATTGCTAAAGGCGTTGAATCTGCCAAGAAGAATCTGACGCGGGTACCTGTATGGAAAGGTACTGTACCTCATGAGCAATCTGCAAAGTTTGGTGGTGCTGAAGTCTTTATCAAACCGGCTTCACATGGTACTGGTGTTGTAGCTGGTGGTGCAATGCGTGCTGTGTTGGAAAGCGTTGGCGTAACAGATGTGTTGGCTAAGTCTAAAGGTTCTTCGAATCCTCACAATTTGGTGAAAGCTACAATTTTGGCTTTGAGTGAAATGCGTGATGCGCGTACAGTTGCTCAAAATAGAGGAATTAGTTTGGAAAAAGTATTTAGAGGATAAGGAGAAATAGAGATGTCGACTATTAAAATTAAGCAGATTAAGAGTAGAATAGGTGCTCCTGCAAATCAAAAAAGAACGCTTGATGCATTGGGACTTCGCAAGTTGAATCATGTAGTTGAGCATGAGGCGACTCCTTCGATTCTTGGAATGGTGGATAAGGTAAAGCATTTGGTTTGCGTTGTAAAATAATTGTTTGTGTAGAATATTAAATCAATTTACGATATGGATTTAAGTAATTTGAAGCCTGCAGAAGGTTCAGTTAAAACTAGAAAGAGAATTGGACGTGGTCCTGGTTCTGGTTTGGGTGGAACTTCTACAAGAGGTCATAAAGGAGCTAAGCAAAGATCTGGATATTCTAAGAAGGTTGGTTTTGAAGGTGGTCAGATGCCTCTTCAACGTCGTGTACCTAAGTTCGGATTTAAAAATATTAACCGTGTAGAGTATAAGGCTATCAACTTGGATACAATTCAGAAACTTGCCGAGGCAAAGAATTTGCAGACAGTTGGTATCGATGATTTTGTAGCTGCTGGTTTTGTTTCTGCAAAACAGTTGGTAAAAGTATTAGGTAACGGAACTTTGACTGCTAAGTTGGATGTACAAGCACATGCGTTTTCAAAAACTGCAGTAGCTGCCATCGAGGCTGTTGGTGGACAAGTAGTAAAACTCTAATTCAATGAGAAAAGCTATTGAAACATTAAAGAATATATGGAAAATTGAGGATCTGAGACAACGGATCCTCATTACCATATTGTTTGTTGCAATCTACCGTTTTGGTTCTTATGTCGTTTTGCCGGGTATTAATCCGGCGATGTTGACACAGTTGCATCAACAAACAAGCGAAGGCCTTTTAGCCTTGTTGAATATGTTTTCGGGAGGTGCATTTTCTAATGCGTCTATTTTCGCATTAGGAATTATGCCGTATATCTCGGCATCTATCGTGATACAGCTTTTAGGAATTGCGGTTCCGTATTTCCAAAAGATGCAGCGCGAAGGTGAGAGTGGCAGACGCAAAATGAATCAGTTGACTCGTTATCTGACGATTCTGATACTTTTGGTTCAGGCGCCTTCTTATTTGCTTAACCTTAAAATGCAGGCAGGCCTTTCCTTAAATGCTTCATTAGACTGGACTCTGTTTATGTTTACTTCCACCATCATTTTAGCAGCAGGAAGTATGTTTATTTTGTGGCTTGGTGAAAGAATTACAGATAAAGGTATAGGAAATGGTATTTCTTTGATTATCATGATTGGTATCATTGCTCGTTTACCTCAATCGTTTGTACAGGAACTGACATCACGCGTGACCGAGAAGGCTGGTGGTCTTGTAATGTTCTTGATAGAGATCGTTGTTCTGTTGGTTGTCATAGCCTTTGCTATTTTGCTTGTACAAGGAACACGTAAGATTCCTGTTCAATATGCAAAGAAGATTGTGGGCAATAAGCAATATGGCGGAGCTCGTCAGTACATTCCTTTGAAAGTGAATGCGGCCAATGTGATGCCTATCATCTTTGCCCAAGCTATTATGTTCATTCCTATTACGTTTGTTGGTCTGACCAGTAATGGAGGTGAAATGAGTGGGTTTATGCAAGCTTTTACGGATCATACAAGTTTTTGGTATAATTTGGTATTTGCAATTTTAATTATTGTATTTACTTATTTCTATACTGCCATTACGATAAATCCAACTCAAATGGCTGAGGATATGAAGCGGAATAATGGTTTTATTCCGGGTATCAAGCCGGGTAAGAATACGGCTGAATACATTGATGTGATAATGTCGCGCATTACCCTTCCTGGTTCTATCTTCTTGGCTTTGGTGGCTATTATGCCGGCTTTTGCAGGTATATTTGGCGTACAAGCTGAGTTCGCTCAGTTCTTTGGTGGTACTTCTTTGTTGATTTTGGTTGGCGTTGTTTTGGATACACTTCAGCAGGTTGAAAGCCATTTGTTGATGAGACATTATGACGGTTTGTTGAAGTCTGGTCGTATCAAGGGACGTAGTGGAAATATTGCTGCGTATTAATTTCATTTTTAGATGATATTTCTTAAGACGGAAGATGAAATAGAGTTGCTTCGTGCCAGCAACTTGTTGGTGGGTAAGACCTTGGCTGAATTGGCTAAGATTATAAAGCCTGGAGTTACGACTGGAGAGTTGGATAGAGTGGCTGAAGAATATATTAGGGATAATGGGGCTGTTCCTACTTTTAAGGGATTCCCCAATCCTTATGGTGGGTCTTTTCCGGCCTCCATATGTACTTCGGTGAATGAACAGGTTGTGCATGGCATACCGTCAGCTGATGTGGTTCTTAAGGATGGTGATATTGTTTCTGTGGATTGTGGAACTTATATGGACGGTTTTTGTGGTGATTCGGCATATACTTTTTGTGTTGGCGAAGTCTCTGATGAAGTCCGTAACCTTTTACGTGTGACGAAGGAAGCATTATATATAGGTATTGAGAATGCTGTCCAAGGGAAGCGTTTAGGGGATATAGGGTATGCGATTCAACAACATTGCGAAGCTAATTCTTATGGTGTGGTGCGTGAGTTTGTCGGTCATGGGATAGGTAAAAAGATGCATGAAGATCCTCAAGTGCCTAATTATGGTAAGCGTGGCACGGGTACGATGTTAAAAAAAGGTTTGTGTATAGCGATTGAACCTATGATAACCTTGGGTGACAGGCATGTTGTAATGAGTAGAGATGGGTGGACTGTTAGTACGAAGGATCGGAAATGTGCAGCTCATTTTGAGCATACGATAGCAGTAACGTCCGGGAAGGCTGACATCCTTTCGTCCTTTGAATTCATTGAAGAAGTATTAGGAAATCAAGCAATTTAAAAAAATTAATATGGCTAAGCAATCTGCGATTGAACAAGATGGAGTTATAGTTGAAGCATTGTCAAATGCAATGTTTCGTGTTGAATTAGAAAATGGACATGAGATAACTGCCCATATATCCGGTAAGATGCGGATGCATTATATTAAAATCCTGCCGGGTGATAAGGTGAGAGTCGAAATGTCTCCTTACGATTTATCGAAAGGAAGAATTGTATTTAGATATAAATAATTATTAGATATGAAAGTAAGAGCATCCTTAAAGAAACGCACGCCTGAATGTAAGATTGTGAGACGTCATGGCCGTTTGTATGTTATTAACAAGAAAAATCCTAAGTATAAACAACGTCAAGGATAATATTATTATTTTTGCAAAAAAAATAATTTAGTATATGGCTATAAGAATAGTTGGTGTCGATTTGCCTC
>CALUIQ010000264.1 GCA_944320735.1 uncultured Bacteroides sp.
AAAACCTTTAACGGTTTTATTATTTACGGTTCGCGTAAACAAAGCCCCGCTACCGGGCAAAAAATCGAGCGTAGTACTTCCGCTTACCCCGCAATTAACAAATTGAACGGTGCCTATTCCCTTTTTCTTCGACAGATAAAGCTGCACCTGTTTGGGTGGAGCATCCTGTGCGGGATTGGCAATCTGCGCCCCCTCCGTAATACTGTTTCCGATAAAAACGATATTGACATTACGGTTTTCTTTGGCTTCTGCCGATATTCCCCCGATAAAAAAGGGCAAAATCAACAGCAATAAAATGGTATGTTTCATATTTGCTCGCTTTTATTCTCCAAACAACGAATCGACAAACTCGGCTTTACGGAAAAGTTGCAGGTCTTCCATCCCCTCTCCCAAACCGATGTATTTTACCGGCATCTTGAACTGGTCGGAAATACCAATAACAACGCCCCCCTTGGCCGTTCCATCCAACTTGGTGATGGCCAACGCATTTACTTCCGTGGCTGCGGTAAACTGCTTGGCCTGTTCAAAGGCGTTCTGTCCCGTAGAGCCATCCAATACCAACAAAACTTCATGGGGCGCTCCGGGCACAACCTTGTCCATCACTTTCTTAATCTTGGAAAGTTCGTTCATCAAATTGATCTTATTGTGCAAACGCCCAGCGGTATCGATGATAACGACATCGGCATGGTTGGCTTTGGCCGAGCTGAGGGTATCAAAAGCTACAGAAGCCGGGTCTGAACCCATTTTCTGATGGATAACCGGTACCCCGACCCGTTCGCCCCAGATCAACAGCTGTTCAACGGCAGCTGCCCGGAAGGTATCGGCAGCGCCCAAATAAACGTTATGGCCACTTTTCTTAAACTGGTATGCCAGTTTCCCGATCGTGGTGGTTTTTCCTACCCCATTTACACCGACTACCATAATAACATAGGGACGCTTATCTTCGGGAACGGCAAATTCGGTCTCGTTATCCGAGCCGTTTTCGGTCAGCAGGGCGGCAATCTCTTCACGCAACAACTTTTTCAGTTCGTCGGTATTCACATATTTTTCGGCAGCCACCCGTTTTTCTACCCGTTTGATAATTCTCAACGTGGTCTCCACCCCTACATCGGAGGTAATCAAAACTTCTTCCAACTCATCCAACGTATCGTCATCTACTTTCGACTTACCGGCAACGATCCGCGTAAGTTTTGAAAATACACTCTCTTTGGTTTTGGACAATCCTTTGTCTAACGTTTCCTTTTTTTCTTTGGAGAAGAAATTGAAAAATCCCATCGTTTTATCTTTTTGATCGAGTTCCCGCTTCGGACACGATATGCCCTACCTGCCCCGACTGTTATTGTGTTAATGGATACAAAATTAATAATTGTGACCGAAAAAAAAAACTTCCCTGCATGATTCTCATACAGGGAAGTCTTTTTATATCATGAAAGGTCGTAAACCCTATTTTGCTAAATATTCATTCACCTTTTCGTTGGGAACCATCTCTTCCTGGAACACGTAAGCTCCTGTCTTGGGTGATTTCACCATTTTAATTACTTTGGCGTAAGTACGGCCTTCGCCCTTTTGCAATGATGCAACTGTTTTTTTAGCCATGGATTCTTATTTTATTTGATTTCTTTGTGAACGGTTACTCTTTTAAGAATCGGATTGTATTTTTTCAATTCGAGTCTTTCGGTGGTATTTTTTCTGTTTTTGGTGGTAATATATCTCGACGTACCGGGCATACCACTTGCTTTGTGCTCCGTACATTCAAGGATTACTTGTACTCTATTACCTTTAGCTTTCTTTGCCATCTTCTGAACTCCTAATTTATGCGTTTAAATAACCTTTTTTCGCAGCTTGTTTCAGTGCTGCATCCAATCCCATCTTATTGATTGTACGCAATCCCGCCGCTGAAATTTTCAAGCTAATCCAACAATCTTGTTCTACCCAATAGAACTTTTTGGTAAACAGGTTGACATTGAATTTCTTTTTCGTACGTCTTTTTGAGTGCGATACGTTATTGCCAACCATAGCCGTTTTTCCTGTAATCTGACAAATTCTCGACATTGCTATCTATTATTTTTTATTTGATTTTTTCTACTTTCAAAACAGAGTGCAAAGTAAACGATTTTGTCATTACCCTCCAAATATTTCTTCTATTTTTTAATCAACAAACAAGGAAACAAGCAATAACAGTGCAGCCTGGGTGGCTCTGGCAATATTGTTTTCGCGTCGGCTGGCAAAAGAGCGCAACTGGGTACGGACTTTGTCGCCGCATTTGGCCGCAATCCAAACGGTCCCTACCGGTTTTTCGGGAGTTCCCCCGTCAGGTCCGGCTATGCCCGATACCGCCACGGAACATTCAGCCTGCATCAACCGGCATACACCTTCGCACATCTGACGAACAACCGGCTCACTAACCGCACCATAAGCATCCAAATCTGCCTGACTTACGCCAAGTACCCGCTCTTTTATCTCATTTGAATAGGCTACAACGCTGCCTTTAAAATAAGCCGAGCAGCCAGGAATTTTGGTTATCTGATGGGCTATGTTGCCACCGGTACAACTTTCGGCGGTAGCAAGCATCCACCCTCTCTCTTTCAAATATCTTCCGATGATCTCGGGCAAAGAGAGATC
>CALUIQ010000265.1 GCA_944320735.1 uncultured Bacteroides sp.
GTGGGCCAATTCTTCATCGGGAATCATTCGAAGGACATCCCAAGCATGTACTTTTATTTCTTTCATTACCGTTTTTACTACATTTATCTATGCTGTAAAGGTAGCAAAAATAATCGAAACAAATAAAACGTTGGTAATTAATTAATTAAAATCTTTCGACCACTAATGATTACTAATCGTATCGAGAAAGCAGTTATACTTTGCGCGGGATAAAAATGTGCATAAATGGGAAGCCACTACCAAAATGTTGAAAGAAGGCTATCAAGTAGAACTGGATGAACTGGGAACCTTCTTTCTCACATTAGGTTGCGAAGGAGCGGAAAGCAGGGACGCTTTCAACCCCGGCAAGCACATCAAGGAAGTAAAAGTAAACTGGAAGCCAAGCGAAGCGTTTAAGAACATACGCCAAGGCGTCACATTTGAAGAGAACTTAGACCGTCGCACGGAACTCAAACTACTCCGGGCGGAACGGTGTGGGGATAGTACAATTGAACTATAGCCAATGAAATAAAATCTCTGTGTCTCTATATCTCCGTGTTCAAAATCATTTTGATACACCCTCAACTCCAATTTTTCATATTTCAATCGAGTTCGGACAATTAAAGTTCGCATAATCTTCATTCATAATAGCTCCATTTGAGAAAATGGTTAAACCATCTTTCCTTACTCCATGCTGTTTATGAATATGCCCAAACAGATGTAGACGGGGCTTTATTTCTTCTACCCTCATCAAAAGTTCTTTTGAACCATAATTTATTCCATCGTCAAAATCAAGAATACCATAGGGCGGACAATGGGTAATCAATACTTCTGTGTCGGCAGGTATGCCTGCATAGTTACGGGTCTGACGGTTAGAAATGCAATCTTCCATAAACATAGGAACACCATAGAATTTAACTCCATCAATTACCACGCCTGAATTGCATAGATAATGCACATTCTTATCCAACCCATCTATCTTGGCTCCATAAAGACAAGCATCGTGGTTGCCACAGATAAAAATCTTATGAGGATAAGGAAGGTCACAAAACCAATTCATAAAATCAAGAGCTTCTTGCTCGCTTCCATTCATAGTGAAATCTCCAGAATGTACAAGGATATCAGCATCGGGCAACTCTGTGAGCCGCCGATGCTGACTGTGAGTGTCGGAGAGGTGGAGGATAATCATAATTTAATTACTCTGAGAAAGATTCTTTTAGGATTCGATACATTTCTTTTTGGTGCGCATTTTTTATTTCTTTAATCCAGCCACTATCCGTTTCACCAGCTGCCAGATACATCTTATACATCTTGAGACTTTCCAACTCTTTACTTTTCAACTGGCTTTTTATACGGCCAAATTTCTCCTCTACCGATTTGTTACTCTGCTGTGAGTTGAAACTTGCCGAAATCATTGCTAGATTGCCAAATGAGTTAACATCCGTTTCGTCCCATTTCTCATTATTCACCTGATTCTGTGGATGCAGATGTTCTATTGAACGATTGGCCCTGAACACGTATAAATCAACAATGTTTTGCTCCTTTGCATTGAAAAAACGATAATTTCCGTTTTCATCTTTTTCCTTTCTTCTTTCCCACAAATAGTAATCCAACCTCCAAAACCAATATCGTTCGACTCCCTTATCGTAAGTCATACCATCCACTGATTTCAAATCTTTTTCTTTATGAATTTGATAATTGTCTATCTCCTTTAACTTATCAAGCAAGGTTGATGCTGTGAGACTTTTACGAACGTTCGCCTCCAAATTTTTCAACCAAATCAGGTAAGGTGTAAGCCATTTATGGGCCGGAGTGGAAACATACAACATCGATTGATATTGTATCAGTCTGCGCTCATCTTCTGTAATAGTCTCCTCATCTGTTAATAGTCGGTAAGTATTCTTTCCGTCCTCTTTCTCAACCCTTATGACATAGCGGTCAAGCAACAGCCTTATCAGATATAAATTCCTATAAAATAAAGGTATCTTACTGAAATTAGCAAGTAGATTCTTAAACACATCTTCCAATTTATGCTTGTCCAAAGGGGACTCTTGGTTGAGTGTAAAATTCAAAGCCAATATCAGCAACTCTTGAAAATCAATCACAGAACTGATGTCTTTTCTTGCCCGTTGCTCTTTGGGTTCTTCTTCTGAAGGCAAAATGTCTTCTATCTTCATACCATAGTCTTGATATTCTTGCCGTTCTACAGCATAGTCAGTAATTATATCAGTTTGACAAACCTTTTCTATTTCAGCATCTATTTGATATGCTGTCCCTTCATTTTCCTCAACACAAAGAATCCGTTTATCCATCCGTTCAACCTCGTTCCAGATGTTATTAAAATAGCTCTTGTCGTATCCATCAGGACAGTTCTTCAATAATTCCACTTTAATCTTTTCATGCTGTTCAAGGCTTCTCCCTGCCGAATTCATTGTCTCAAAATATTTGTTGAGTTTTTTAGGAGATTTCTTATAACCGACAGGCAACTCTGCCACAAAGAATGTTAATCGTTTATATACATTATAACAATAAGTTTTCTTGTTTTCTCCAAGATTGTTCAAGAAATCCGCTATAACCTTTAATGCGTGTTGCATTTTGAGATTCGGAACTGGTGTGTTCTTAGGTGTGGTTTTATTGGAATTATTGTATCTTATTATCCATTCAAGATATGTTTGGTCTGCGTCTCTGGCTGTAAAAGAAAGGCGGTCTATTGTTGTGAAGTTATTCCATTCATTGCATTCATTGCGCATAGCAATGCCCAGGAGCATCATCGTCGTAAAACGCTGTTGACCATCAACAAGATCTGCAACCTCATCTTTACTTGGTGAAACAGTCATCATTCCGAGATAATAAGGATCCTCCCCTTCAGCATCCTTAAAATACACTTTCATATCTTCAAGCAACCCAAGAAGCTGCTCATCTTCCCACTCATACAACCTTTGATATATAGGAATCCTAAATTTTTTGTACCCTTTAATTTCGCCACTTCCTATTTTCCATGGCGTATATATTTCACTTATCTTCATATTTCAAGATATTTTTTAATGTTGTTGGAGATTGATTTTACTGTGATTCTAGATTCTAACTGCCTGTACATACCTTTTATACATTCATGGTAACGTCCTTTTATCCCATCCAGTTTAGGTGCAATATAATCATACTGCATCAAGTCTGCCAAGAAAAAAGAAGGAGAAGTTGCTCTGTCTATTTTCATTATAATGTGGCTTTTTGTAGCAAATTCCATTATTTTATCTTTCCTCGCCCGGTTATTGGCATATCTGTGTGCCGATATCGTCTTTTCTATAACGAATAAAGCCTCTGATAGATATTGTCTACCGAACTTCAAGTAATAGCCGAAGAGCAATGTATCTATCATTTCAGCATAATAATGATGAGACTCACTATGCAGGTTCTCCACAAGCGTGACATGTTCCACTGTAGAAATAAAGGAATGATATTGCTCCGTCATTTTTTCTGAATATGCAAAAAAATGCGATCCGCCTTGTATAGTTTCATTAAATTGGAACTGTTCTCCAAAACCGGGGACATCATCCAATACAGGAGCGGCAACATATTCATCACGGACAACATATTTTGTCTGCGGAATCGCCTCTCCTTGCATCCACTTACGCAAGCGCAGGATATATTGCCCCAAGGCATGTTTTACTTCTGGGATTTCTCCATATTCATTTGATGAAGTAAACCTATCCCATCGAGTAGCCAAATGCTCTTGCTGTGGTTCACTGTCAATGTACCTAAGGTGATGAGCTTTCAACAGATTGAAATCATCCAAAGCCTTTCCTTTGGAATTTTCATTAGAAAAGAATGTATAGGCAAGCTCAAATCTTTGGCTTGTAATAATAACGACTGAAAATATCAGATTCTCAAGAAGTTTATTGCAAAGATCTTCCCGATGGGGATTGATAGAAGACAATTGTTTTGACACAAATACCTGGCAAAGTTTCTTATTATATGCGATGTACTCTTTTGCCTCATTCGAAAGGAAACGCTCTTCAATCAGAGGAAGACACCCTTTATAACCTAATTTTTCAAGCAACAATGTCAACGTGACGAGACGTTGCTGACCATCCACAATGTCAAAGCCTTTTTTCTCCTCATTCTTATGCAAAATGATACCCCCAAGATGGTATTCCCCATCCGAATTCTCCGTAATATCATTAAAAAGTTTTATTACATTTTCTTTTTTCCAGCAATATATTCTATGATAATCGGGGATGAACAGATAGTTATTAAATAGTTCTTTCAACGTCACGTCATTGAAAAGGGCTACA
>CALUIQ010000266.1 GCA_944320735.1 uncultured Bacteroides sp.
GATATCCCGGGCGAACCGCTGGGAGAGACAATTCCCAACTTCCACAACATGGAGACCCGCTTAGAGGCATTTAAGGAAACCGTTGCCCGCGACCCCGAAGGACGGGTGAAGAAAGCCCAATGGCTGATAGACGAGCTGATGAAACGCGCCTACGAAATGTGTAAAGCCGAACGGCTGCACCGCGAAGGGAAACTGCCCAAACGCATCAACCATTGCGATACGAAGGTGAACAATATGCTCTTCGATGAAAACGGACAGGTGTTGTGCGTAATCGACCTCGACACGACCATGCCGGGTTACGTGCTGTCGGACTTCGGCGATTTTATCCGGACCGCCGGGAACACCGGGGCCGAAGATGACGAGAATCTGGACAATGTAAACCTGAACATGGAGATTTTCAAATCGTATGCCAAAGGGTATATAGAAAGTGCCCAATCGTTCCTGCTGCCCATCGAAACCGAAAACCTGCCGTTCGGGGCCAAACTGCTCACCTATATGCAAACGGTACGCTTCCTGACCGACTACCTCGACGGCGACCACTACTACAAGATAAAACATCCCGAACACAACTGGCAACGGTCGCTGGCCCAGTTCAAACTGCTGCAAAGCATCGAAGCCCACGAAAACGAGATGTCGGCCTATATAAAAAGTTTGATAACAGAATAAAAAACAACCATCCATATAAAAAATCCTGCTTAACGTTTTAGGCAGGATTTTTTATGCCCGAAGCGGGAATTGTTCCGACACATTCTCCAAATCGCCTACGGGCCTATGCTTCCAATATCATTGTTCCAGGCCGTACAGCCAGGCTATCTCTTCCGCCCAAAGGGCCTCGTCGGGAGTTTCGAGTATCAACGGGATGTTATCGAAGCGGGCATCGTTCATCAACAGGCGGAAAGGTTCTGCGCCCAGGACACCCTTTCCCAGACTTTCGTGGCGATCGACCCGCGAATTAAGTCCTTTCTTGGCATCGTTCAGGTGCATCCCCCGCAAATACGAGAACCCTACAACCCGATCGAAATCGGCCCAGACCCGATCGAACATCTCTTGGGCCGACAGGTCGTAACCGGCGGCAAAGGCATGGCACGTATCCACGCAGACTCCTACCCGGCTCTTATCCTCTACCCGGTCTATAATCTGGGCCAGGTGTTCAAAGGCGAACCCCACGTTCGTTCCCTGTCCGGCGGTATTCTCGATAACGGCCGTTACACCCGCGGTTTTTTCGAGGGCCAGGTTAATCGACTCGGCAATGCGCCCCAGGCAATCGTCCAGGGAAATCTCCTTCAAGTGGCTACCGGGATGAAAATTCAACAGCGACAATCCCAACTGCTCGCACCGCTGCATCTCATCTAAAAAGGCCTCGCGCGACTTTTGCAAACCCTCCGGCTGGGGATGCCCCAGGTTTATCAAATAGCTGTCATGGGGAAGAATCATATCCAACCGGAATCCGAATTCTTCACACCGATGTTTGAACAACTCGATGCTTTGCGGCGAAAGGGACGGAGACTTCCACTGACGCTGGTTCTTGGTAAACAACGCAAAGGTTCTGGCCCCGATGGAACGGGCATTGACCGGAGCATTTTCTACTCCGCCCGAAGCGCTGACGTGCGCACCAATATATTTCATAACGAATCTGTTTTAGGGTAATCTGAACAAAGTTAATCAAAATCCCCTGCGACAGCAAATATTTTTCTATATTTGCTTTTACTAAAAAGAGAGCTATGGCAATACAAATGACCAAAAAAGTAATCGATTTTATCTAAGGCGCCTCGAAGGTAAAGAGAAGACTTCAAGCGGCCCACCCGGGCGAAACGGTGCTGGCATCGGATGCCTGCAAAGGCTTTGTCTCCAACCGGGACAAGGCGGTGAAACAGGGGGCCGACTGGGTTACTGCCCAACGGGCAACTCTTTTGCTGACCGACAAGAGAATCGTCTGCGGCAAATGGGAGATACCACTCGATATCATCGTCGAGGCCCATCTGATCACCTTCTCTTCGCTTTTCAGCAGCGGACAAGTACTGAAAATAGGTACCGCAGAGGGAGATTTTTACCAATTCGGCATGGAGAAGAACCCGGAATGGACACGCCAAGCTGCTCTGCCGCTTACCCTCGAAAAGGGCCCCTCCATCCACCCGCTCGTCAAAACGCTGTTCTGGGTAATTTTACTCGGATACCTGATATACTCTTTTTTTTAAATTGACGGCTGAAAGATGCTAAGCAAAAACAAAATACGGTTTATACGCTCGCTCGACACCAAAAAGGTCAGAGAGGAGGAGGACTGCTTTTTGGCCGAAGGCAACAAATTGGTAAACGATACCATCCGCTACTTCGACTGCCGGCTGCTGGTGGCTACCGAACAATGGCTGGAACAACATCCCGACATCCAATCCCGGGAAACCATCACCGCCACCAAGGAAGAGATTCGGAAATGCTCCCTGCTGAAAAATCCGCAAGAGGTGATAGCCGTCTATCGGAAACCGGAACATCCCATCGAGATAGAGGCATTAAAGGGTTGTTTAGTGCTGGCGTTAGATACGGTACAGGACCCCGGCAACCTGGGAACCATCGTACGGATAGCCGACTGGTTCGGCATCCGCGACATCGTCTGCTCGGAAACGTGTGCCGACATCTATAATCCCAAAACGGTACAGGCCACCATGGGAGCGCTGGCACGGGTACGGGTACACTACACCTCGCTGGCCGACTTTCTGAGACAGATACACCCCTCACCCGTTTACGGGACATTTTTAGAAGGAAACGCCATCTACCGGGAGGAATTATCGGGTAACGGCGTAATCGTCATGGGCAACGAAGGGAACGGCATCTCGGAGGCGATAAAACCATTCGTGGAGAGAAAACTCTACATACCGAACTACCCGCCCGGCGCTGAAACGTCCGAATCGTTGAACGTGGCAATCGCCACGGCCATAACCTGTGCCGAGTTCAGGCGCCGTACCCGTTAAGGCTAAATACGGTCCAAGACGGTCTTCAACAGCTCCTGTATCGACCCGCGGTATTGTGTATTGACATCGTGTGCCAACCGGTTGGCTATGATGCTGCACACGGTCATG
>CALUIQ010000267.1 GCA_944320735.1 uncultured Bacteroides sp.
AACTCCGGGCGAAGCCCTAACTCCTTTTAACTCCCGATAACTCCTAAAAGAATAAAATCTGCGTCATCCGTGTCATCTGCGGCTGAAAAATCAGACAAAACACTTATTCATCAACCTAAAAACCGAAAAAAACTATGGACAAGAAATCTATTTGGAAGATGGTCATTCAGACCTTGATCAGCATCCTTACGGCCATCGGCACCACGCTGGGCATCACTTCGTGTATGTAAGCCGTGATTGGCGGTTCATTTTTCATCCGCAGATGGCACGGATGAATAATTTCATCATTCATCATTCGCCCCGCTTTGTCGGCACAAACGGCCGATTGGGCGGGAAAATCGGGGGCATCGTCTATCTCGTTTGAGGAAACGGGGTAGACGATGTTTCTTTGCAACCGAAAACAACTATATGAAACATAATCCTATGACAAAGGTAAGAAGAATGACATTGACGGCGCTGGCGTGCTGCGTGGCAGGCGTCTCGGTCGTCGCACAAACGCCCGCGGACTCGCTGCCCGCACGGTGGGACTTGCAGACGTGCATCGACTACGCCCTCAGCCACAACATCACCATCCGGCGCGACCGCATCAGTGCCGAGAGTTCGGAAGAAGACTTGAAAACATCGCGCTCGGCCCTCTTCCCCACGCTGAACGCCAGCGTCGGCCAGCGCATCGTGAACCGCCCCAACACCACGAGCGGAACCATCATCAGCGGTGACAACATCACCACCAGCCAAAGCAAGACATCCTACAACGGCACCTACGGCATCGACGCCAACTGGACGCTCTACAACGGCGGCAAACGGCTGAACACCATCCGACAGAACGAACTGAACCAACGCATCGCCTCGCTGGCCGTGGCCGAGAGCGAAAATTCCATCCAGGAGAGCATCGCGCAGACGTACGTGCAGATTCTTTACGCCGCCGAGGCGGTGAAGGTGAACGAGGCCACTTTGCAGACCAGCCAGGCGCAATACGAGCGCGGCAAGCAGCTGCACGAGGCGGGAAGCCTCTCGAAGGCCGACCTGGCGCAGCTGGAGGCGCAGGTGAGCAACGACCGCTACCAAGTGGTGACCGCCGAAGCCACCTTGCAGGACTATCGCCTGCAACTGAAGCAGCTGCTCGAGCTGGACGGTGAGCAGGAGATGGAGCTGTACCTGCCCCAACTGGGTGACGATGCCGCCCTGGCACCCTTGCCCGCCAAGGCCGACGTCTTCCGTGCCGCCCTCGCCCTGAGGCCGGAGATAGAGTCGAGCAAGCTCAGCGTGGACGCCGCCGACCTCGACATCAAGATTGCGCGCTCGGGCTACATCCCCAGCATCAGCCTCACGGCGGGCATCGGAAGCACCAACGCCAACGGCAACGACTTCACCTTCACGGAGCAAATCAAGCAGAATTGGAACAACTCGTTGGGCGTCACCCTCAGCATACCGCTCTTTGACGGGCGGCAGACCAAAAGCGCCATCCGCAAGGCGAAGCTGCAAAAGCAGAGCAGCCAGCTGGACTTGATGGACCGCCAGAAGGAGTTGTACCGCACCATCGAGACTTTGTGGCTGGACGCCCGGAGCGCACAGCAACAGTATGAAGCGGCGCGCGCGCAAGTGCAGAGCACGGAGACCAGCTTCGCCCTCGTCAGCGAGCAGTTCGACTTGGGGATGAAGAACACCGTGGAGCTGCTCACCGAGAAGAACAACCTCCTTATGGCCCGGCAGCAACTCTTGCAGGCCAAGTATATGGCCATCTTGAACCGCCAGCTGCTGAACTTCTACCAAGGAGGGGAGATTGAACTGTAATTTATGTGTACGCCTATTATTCATCCGCAGATGACACGGATAACACGGATTCTTAAAGGGGCTTCGCCCATATCCGTGTCATTAGTAGAAAATAAATATAAAATCTGCGTCATCCGTGTCATCTGCGGATGAATAATCTGACCACACAACACAACCCGATAAAATCATCATTTAAACACGCTATAACAATATGAAGAAGAAAACCATTATCCTCTCCGTCCTCATCGCCCTCGTGGTGATAGGCGGAGCCGTCTGGGCGCTGGGCGGAAGCAAGGCCAAGCACCAGATAACCTACGCCACGGCACCCGTGGCAAAGGGCGAGATTTCAGAGTCGGTCACCGCCACGGGCACCATCGAGCCGGTCACCGAAGTCGAAGTGGGCACGCAGGTGAGCGGCATCATCGACCAAATCTACGTCGACTACAACTCCGAGGTGAAGCAAGGGCAACTCATCGCTATGATGGACCGCGTCACCCTGGAGAGCGAAGTGGCGTCCGCCAAAGCCGCATACGGCGGATCCAAGGCCGAGTATGAATACCAGCAGAAGCTGTACGAGCGCAACAAGGGCTTGCACGCCAAACAGCTCATCGCCGACACGGACTACGAGCAGTCGGAGTACAACTATCTGATGGCCAAGGCCAACTACGAGAGCAGCCAGGCGGCATTGGCCAAGGCCGAGCGCAACTTGTCGTACACGGTCATCACCGCCCCCATCGACGGCATCGTCATCAGCAAGGACGTGGAAGAGGGGCAGACGGTGGCCTCGGGCTTCGAGACGCCGACCCTCTTCACCATCGCCGCCGACCTGACGCAGATGCAAGTGGTGGCCGACGTGGACGAGGCTGACATAGGCGGCGTGCAGGAAGGCCAGCGCGTCACCTTCACCGTGGACGCCTACCCCAACGACACTTTCGAGGGCACGGTGACGCAGATACGTCTGGGCGAGTCGTCGGACACCAGCTCGGGCACGTCCACCAGCAGCACGGTGGTGACCTACGAGGTGGTCATTTCCGCCCCTAACCCGGATATGAAGCTGAAGCCCCGCCTCACGGCCAACGTCACCATCTACACCCTGGACCGCCACGACGTGCTCTGCGTCCCCGCCCGTGCCCTGCGCTTCACGCCCGAAGCTCCCCTCGTCTCGGCGGACGCCGTGGTGAACGACTGCCCGGGCGAGCACAAGCTCTGGACGCGTGAGGGCAACACCTTCACCGCGCACGCCGTGCAAGTGGGCATCAGCAACGGCATCAACACCGAAATCCTCAGCGGCATCGCCGAAGGGACGCAAGTGGTGACCGAGGCCACGTTGTCAAACAATATGCCCGCACCCGAAAACGTGCAAGCCGCTGGCGGCGAGCGCAGCCCCTTTATGCCTGGCCCTCCGGGAAGCGACAAGAAGAAAGGACAGAAAAAATAAATGGGAATTTAGCGGCCGGAGGCCGCAATTGACAATTAACAATGGACAATTGACAATGATTTGCTAATCAATATCCGATTCATTGTATTTGCTAATTGTTAATTGTCAATTATCAATTGTCAA
>CALUIQ010000268.1 GCA_944320735.1 uncultured Bacteroides sp.
CGATGACGTACACCGGATGATAAGTCAGCGTCACGCCTTCCGCCGAGCCAAAGCGGCGGGTGTAGCTTTGCGTGAAATCCGCCAAGCGTCCCCGGCTCCAGGTGTGTCCCGTGGTGCCCGTCACGCCCGTCATACGCAGGTGGCGCAGCACGTCGAGGGGTGTGGGGAAGTGGAGCGTGGACTGCTCTTCATCCAGCAGGAGGACGTGCAGTCCGGCTTCCTCCAGCCATCGGGACAAGTCGGCGCAGGGGGGATAGGCGAGACCCTTGCCGGTGAGCGCGCGTATCTCCCTGAGGTTGTCGCCCCCGAAGGTGCTGAAGGCCAGCACGCTGTCCGGGGCGAGGAGCGTGGCGGCGCGTAGGAAAAAGCGGGCGGGCGAATCGAACCATTGCAACGTGGAGCACGAGGTGAGCAGGTGCAGCCCGTCGGGCAGGGGGCACGTCTCCGCGTCGCCGGGCGCGAAGGTCACTCCGGGCCGTGCGGTGAGGTCCTCCAGGCAGAGCGCCATCTCCGGGCAGAGGTCGTTGAGGTGGAGCAGGTCGGGACGCCACGTGTCGTAGAGCAGGCGCGAATACAGCCCCGTGCCGCACCCAAACTCGGCCACGCGCCGGGGACGGAAGTCGGGCAGGACGGAGCGGATGCGTCCGGCCATGCGTTCGGCCACTTGTTGCTGCACCCGTGCCTCGCGGCTGTACGTGGCGCGGGCGCGGGCAAATCGTTCGGCTATCAGTCGTTTGTCCATTGGTCTTGCAGGTAATGGTGAAACATCGGTTCGTCGTAATGGGCGCAGGCCACCGTGCGGACGGGGACGCCCGTCTCGCGCCAAGCCTCCAGCTGGTTGGCGGGGGGGATGATGCGGTCGTCCGTGCCCACTACGGCTTCCGTCCAACGCCAACGCGGGGCGGGTAGGGAAGCGCATTGGCGGGCTATCGAGGCCAGCTCCTCGCGCAGCTCCTCCAGCGGGCGGCGGGGCGTCACGCCGAGGAAGGCGCGGAAGGCGGCACTGTCGGCACACATGCGCCGCAGGAACTTGTGTAGCGATGCGTCGCACAGTCCGTCCAGCGTGCCTTGATAGATGGCGGGCGGTATGCCCCTGCGCTCGTCGATGGGGAAGGGTGTGCCGCCCAGGGCTACGGCGGTGCGGACGTTGTCGCCCAAGAGGTGCCCCACGTGCGAGGCCGCCCACACGCCCATCGACCAGCCCACGACGTGTATCTCTTCGTAGCGGGCGGCGAAGTCCGTGTTGATGTCCAGCGTGCGGTAGTCGTAGCACACCACGTAGTCCATCCCCTGGGGGCGGTATTGGCGGAACGGCGTTTCGTCGCACGCCCATCCGGCGAAGAACAGGAGTAGGCGCGGATGATTCTCCTTTATTATATATATAGGTGTCATATCGTAAATCGTAAAATCGTTATGTCGTAAATAAACAGTTCTTCTTTATTATAAGTAAATGTACAGAATCAGCTTATACTATGGCACACAGATAACACTGATTAAACAGATGATACAGTTGAGACTGATTTGTACAGATTTATTAGATAAAGAATTGAGGTAATCAACTCCCCTCCTTCCGGAAGGAGGGGTGCCCAACGGGCGGGGTGGTAGGAAAAGAATGGTTCGACCTATTCATATAATAATAAATAGGAGTCGCTTACGCGGCATGCTTCTCCTACCACCTCCCCCTACGGGGACTCCTCCTTCCGGAAGGAGGAGAGTTTAGTTACCATCTGTGTAAATCTGTATCATCCTGTGTCATCTGTGTGTCCTCCAAACACTCATTCATCGTATAAGCCAATACAAGCTTGGCTGCTTACATCGGTGTCATAGTTCTTGCAGGTGTTTGATGAGTCTTTCCATTTCCCCGTCCGTTATGTCGGCACGCAGGGAGATGCGCAGGCGCGACGTGCCTACGGGCACTGTGGGCGGACGCACGGGCAGGACGTAGAAACCGTGGCGTTGCAGGGCTTCGGCCTTCAGTACGGCCCTGTCGCTTGCGCCTACGATGATGGGCACTATTTGCGAGTCGCCGGGCAAGTGCCGGCCTTTGAGGGCGAAAGCCATGCGCAGCATGTTGCCCAATCCCCGCAGGCGTTCCCTGCGCTCCGTCATGCCGGGCAGGCGCTGCAGGAGGAACCGTGTCCAAGCCGCGTTGATGGGTGGCAGGGCGGTGGTGAAGATGAAGGGGCGCATGCGGTTGACGAGGTACTCGCGCACCGTGCGGTCGCACACCACGAATGCGCCTTCCGAGGCCAATGCCTTGCCGAAGGTGCCCATCAGGAAGTCGATGTCGTCCGTCACGCCTTCCTCTTCGGCACAGCCCAGTCCCTGCGGGCCGTACACCCCGAAGGCGTGCGCCTCGTCCACGTAGAGCATCACGCCCGGATAGCGCCGCTTCAGTTCCACCAGGGCGCGCAGGTTGGTACGGTCGCCGTCCATGCTGAAGACGCTTTCGGTCACGATGATGAAGCGTTCGTACCGGTCCAGTTGCCCGCTGAGCAGGTGTTCGAGGTGGTTCAGGTCGTTGTGCCGGTAGCGGAAGTAAGAGCATTTGCTCAGCCTGATGCCGTCGATAAGGCTGGCGTGTACCAGCTTGTCGGCCAGTATCAGTGTCCGTTCGTCCGCCACGGCGGGCAGGATGCCCACGTTGGCGTGGTAGCCGCAGTTGAACAGCAGGGCTTCCTCTTTCCCGTATAGGTGTGCCAGCTCAAGCTCCAGCCTCCGGTGGGCTCGGAAATTGCCCGTCATCAGGCGCGAAGAAGAGGCCGAAGGGATGAAGTCTTGCGGCGTGAGTTCTTCGAGGAATTGGCAGCGCAGGTCCAGGTCGTCAGCCAGTCCCAAGTAATCGTTGGACGAGAGGTTGAGCATCCGCTGCTCGCCCAATGAGACATAGCGGCCATCGTGCGCAAGTTGGGGCAGTCGGCGCAGGTTGCCTTCGTCGGCCAGCTTTTTCAGTTCCTGGCGCATGTATCCGTAGTTGGTTTCTTTCGTCATAACTATGTTGGTTTGTTCATATATTTCTCATTCATCTTGTCAGCCCAAGGCAAGCGTCCCGATGCCTTTTTCGGGGTCGAAGCCTTCGGCTTGCTTCCTATGCAAGGCATAGGTTGTACCTGATTGTCAGGTACTTATGTCATCCCTAAAGAGATGCGCATCTCACCGCTTATGACGTGCGCATCTCATCACTCGTGACGTGCGCATCTCATCACCCGTGACGTGCGCATCTCTTGAGGGGTGACGTGCGCATCTCTTTGGGGGTCGCGTGCGCAGGTCGTTGACACGCAGGTTCGTTCGTCAACATTCGTTACCATCGCCCGCAGGCATTTCGCCCACTATCTTCACCAGTCCGCGGGTCAGCTTGCTGAGTTGCTCCGGCTCGATGATGAAGGGGGGCATCACGTAGGCCAACCGCCCGAAGGGACGCACCCAGATGCCTTCCTCCACGAAGCGGCGTTGCATCCACGCCATATCCACGGGGCGTTGCGTTTCGATGACACCGATGGCGCCCAGCACTCGCACGTCCGCCACTTGGGGAAGTTGGCGTGCGGGGGCCAATTCCTCGCGCAGTTGGGCCTCGATGCGGCGCACCCGTCCCTGCCAGTCATACTCCGGCGAGGTGAGCAGGCGGATGGAGGCGCAGGCGCAGGCGCACGCCAAGGGGTTGCCCATAAACGTGGGGCCGTGCATAAAGCAGCCGGGCGCGTGGCCGGAGATGGTGTCCGCCACTTCGTTCGTGGCCAGCACGGCGGATAGTGTCATATAGCCGCCCGTCAACGCCTTGCCGATGCACATAATGTCCGGCTCCACGCCCGCGTGTTCCCAAGCGAAGAGCCGTCCCGTGCGCCCGAAGCCCGTGGCTATCTCGTCGAAGATGAGCAGCAGCCCGTGTTCGCGGCACAGGCGCGCGGCTTCCACGAGGTATTGGGGATGGTAGAACCACATACCTCCCGCGCCCTGCACGACGGGTTCGAGGATGAGGGCGGCCAGCTCGTCGCCGTGCCGTTCGATGGTCTCGCGCAAGGGGATGATGTCCGCGGGATTCCATTCGCCGTCGAAGCGCGAGCGGGGCTGTGGCACGAAGTGGCGCACGGGCAGGGCGGAGCCGAAGAGCGAGTGCATACCCGTGACGGGGTCGCATACGGACAT
>CALUIQ010000269.1 GCA_944320735.1 uncultured Bacteroides sp.
CGGGAGTTAAAAGGAGTTAGGGCTTCGCCCGGAGTTATAGGCCAATAGAAAAAGGTATCGGCTTTTAACTCCCTTTTACTCCTGCCGAAGGCATAACTCCTTCTTACTCCTAAAAAATGAAAGAATCTGCGTTATCCGCGTCATCTGCGGCTGAAAAATCAGACACAGCCAAATACTTCAAAAATACAAATAAAAATCACGGGTCAGAGCCTTGTAGGCTTCCGTGTACGAGCCATCGAGGGAGCAGACATAAAGTTCGTCCTCGCTTGGGGGACACAGCTTGCGCCCGAACGTCAGCAGTACCCGGCGTGCAGGCTTGCCCTCCTTGGTGTGGACGCGCGTCCGGCGTTCGGGATAGAGGCCGTTCGCCCACGCCGCGTCTTCCGCCTGCCCCGCCACCTCCGAGGGGACGATGACGCTCACCTTCCCACCCTCTGCCAAAAGCTCGCGGGAGTGGCGGAAAAGCGAGACGTAGTTCAGGCTTCCGGCGTGGCGCGCCTGGCTGCGCTGGCCATCGGGACAACGGAGGGCGTCGACAAAGTAAGGCGGGTTGGACACCACCAGGTCAAACGGCTCGTCCGGACGGAAATCAGCAAAATCGGCGCACACCACCTCGATGCGCCCCGCCCAAGGAGAAGCCGCCACATTCCGCCGGGCTTGGTCGGCCGCGTCCGCGTCTATCTCAACAGCCGTCACCTGCGCCAAGGCGTTGCGTTGAGCCATCTGGAGGGCTATCAGCCCCGTGCCCGTGCCCACGTCGAGTATCCTCGCGGCCTGCCCCACGGGTGCCCACGCGCCCAGCAAGACCCCGTCCGTGCCCACCTTCATGGCACACTTATCTTGACAGACGGTAAATTGTTTGAACGTAAATGAAGTATGGGACATATCGTTTGTTTCTTTTTCGGGGCGTAAAAATAGCGAAAACAGGATGGAAAAACGCACAAAAGGACGATATTTTTGTCTTTTTAAAGAATCAGGTTTCTGTATATATGAAGAAATAACGTAAATTTGCGCCTGCTTTGCGGACTCTGCCGTTAGAGTCCGTCCAAAAACATAACAGAATGAAGAAAAGATTTTATATGAGTAACGAGGAGAGACAAGACAACAATACTTTCTCCGTAATTGCCGACTTTGAGGGAGATGAGGAAAACCTGATGAACATTAAAGTGGACGATGTGTTGCCTGTGCTTCCCTTGCGCAACATGGTGTTGTTTCCCGGCGTCTTTATGCCGGTTTCGATAGGAAGAAGATCTTCTCTCAAATTGATACGTGAAGCCAACAGAAAGAACGCATATTTCGCCGTATTTTGCCAGAAGTCCGTGGAGACCGAAGATCCGACGTTCGAGGACCTGCACCACATCGGGTCCATCGCCAAGATTATCCGCATACTGGAGATGCCCGACCAAAGCACAACCGTCATCGTGCAGGGCATCAAGCGAATACAGCTTGACGAGATTGTGGACGTGGACCCCTATCTGACGGGGCACGTCACGCCACTTGCGGATGAGCTGCCCGCCGACAACGACCGGGAGTTCCTCGCCGCGGTAGACGCCTGCAAGGACGTCACCGTGCGCTTCATACACGCTTCTGAGACTATCCCCCCCGACTCGGCCTTCGCCATACGCAACATCATCAACCCTATGTTCTTGGTCAACTTCATCTGCGCCAATATGCCCCTGAAGAAGGACGAGAAGATGGAGCTGCTGAGCATCAACTCCCTGCGCGAACGCACCTACCGCCTGTTGGAGAAGATGAACCGCGAGGTGCAGCTGGCCGAGATTAAGGAATCCATACAGATGCGCACCCGCGAGGACATCGACCAGCAACAACGCGAATACTTCCTGCAACAACAGATGAAGACCATCCAAAACGAACTGGGCGGAAACTCGCACGAGCAGGAAATCAGGGAGATGCGCCAACGGGGCGAAAAGGTGAAATGGAGCAAGGAGGTGAAAGCCACCTTCCTCAAAGAAGTGGACAAGCTGGAGCGTATGCAGCCCCAGTCGCCCGACTATAGCGTGCAGCTCAACTACCTGCAAACGATGTTGGCGTTGCCTTGGGGCATCTACACCACGGACAACCTCAACCTGAAGAACGCCGAAAAGACGTTGAACAAAGACCACTATGGGCTGGAGAAGGTGAAAGAGCGCATCCTCGAGCACCTGGCCGTGCTCAAGCTGAAGGGAGACATGAAGTCGCCCATCATCTGCCTCTACGGCCCTCCGGGCGTGGGCAAAACGTCGTTGGGACGCTCCATCGCCTCCGCCCTCAAGCGCAAGTACGTGCGCATGTCCTTGGGCGGCGTGCACGACGAGGCCGAGATACGCGGACACCGCCGCACCTACATCGGTGCCATGCCGGGACGCATCATCAAGAACCTGCAGAAAGCCGGCTCGTCCAACCCCGTCTTCATCCTCGACGAGATTGACAAGGTGAACTCCGACCGCCAGGGAGACCCCTCGTCCGCCCTGCTGGAGGTGTTGGACCCCGAGCAGAACACGACCTTCCACGACAACTATCTGGACGTGGATTTCGACTTGTCCAAGGTTATGTTCATCGCCACGGCCAACAACCTGAACACCATCCCCCAGCCCCTGCTCGACCGTATGGAGCTGATAGAGGTGAGCGGATACATCACCGAGGAGAAGATTGAGATAGCACGGCGTCACCTCGTGCCGAAGGAGCTGGAGAACAACGGGCTGAAGAAGAACGATGTGAAATTCTCCAAAGCCACCATCGAAGCCATTATCGAAAACTATACGCGCGAGAGCGGCGTACGCGAGCTGGAGAAGAAAATCGGGAAAGTGCTGCGCAAGATAGCCCGCCAATACGCCACCGACCTCTACATAGAGAAAAAGGAAATAAAGCCCGACGACCTGTACAACTACTTGGGAGCCGTGGAATACACCCGCGACAAGTATCAGGGCAACGACTACGCGGGCGTGGTCACCGGGCTGGCTTGGACGGCCGTGGGGGGTGAAATACTCTTCGTGGAGACCAGCCTGAGCAGGGGCAAGGGCGGACGCCTCACCCTGACGGGGAACTTGGGCGACGTGATGAAGGAATCGGCCATGCTCGCCCTGGAGTACATCAAGGCGCACGCCGCCATGTTCGGCCTCACGGAGGAAATCTTCGAAAACTGGAACGTGCACATCCACGTGCCCGAAGGAGCCATCCCCAAGGACGGGCCCTCGGCAGGCATCACCATGGTGACCTCGCTGGCATCGGCCTTCACCCAACGCAAGGTGAAAGCCAACCTCGCCATGACGGGCGAAATCACCCTGCGCGGCAAGGTGCTGCCCGTGGGAGGCATCAAGGAGAAAATCCTCGCCGCCAAACGTGCCGGCATCAAGGAAATCATCCTCTGCGAAGAGAACCGCAAGAACATCGAGGAGATACAGGACATCTACCTCAAAGGGCTCACCTTCCACTACGTGAAGGACGTCAAAGAGGTGTTGGCCTTGGCTCTGACCGACGAAAAGGTGGCCGACCCCATCGACTTCACCGTAAAGAAAGAGCCGACGGAGAAATGATGACTTATCGGGCTGTGTATTGTCCGATTTTTCAGCCGCAGATGACGCAGATGACACGGATTTTTATTCTTTTAAGGAGTTATCGGGAGTTAAAAGGAGTTAGGGCTTCGCCCGGAGTTATAGGCCAATAGAAAAAGGTATCGGCTTTTAACTCCCTTTTACTCCTGCCGAAGGCATAACTCCTTCTTACTCCTAAAAAATGAAAGAATC
>CALUIQ010000270.1 GCA_944320735.1 uncultured Bacteroides sp.
TAAATGATAATTTATCTTTGAGGAGTTAAGGAGTTAAGAAGTTAAGTAGTTAAGCCGATAGTTGGCTTGTCCTATAGGCTAAAAGGTATTGGCTTAACTCCTATAAAGCGCGCTAAATTCCCATTTATGGTTAGAACGCAATGTTTGCACCGAAGATGAAGCTGCGGCTACGCGGGTAGGCACCGAAATCCACACCCGGCGTTAGTGGACTGCGCATATTGGATACTTCGGGGTCGAATCCCGTGTAGGGTGTCCACGTCAGCAGGTTGTTGCCTGTGAAGTAGAGGCGCAGTTTGCTCAGTCCCATCTTGCGAACCATCTGTCGGGGGAACGTATAACCGAACGTCAGGTTGCTGAGGCGCAGATAAGAGGCATCCTCCACTGCCCACGAATGTACGTACTCATCACCTTGCTCGTTGTCGTGCCAAGAGGCTACCGTCTTTCCGGCATTCAGGGCAGTCAGTTCGGCAGGGTCGGTCACTCGCTCACCATTGGCGTTCACCGTTACCCAACGGTTGCTGCTGTTCATCACGTCGAGGGCGTTGTTGTTTTGCGCGCCCACTCGGGTGGTACACAACTTCGTGGCGTTCAGCACTTCGTTGCCATAGCTGTACGTGAGGAAAATGCTTAGGTCGAAGTTCTTGTACGTGAAGTTGTTGTTGATACCTCCGTAGATGGTGGGCGAGGCGTTGCCGATGATGGTACGGTCGTCGTCGTTGATGACTCCGTTCTCGTCCATGTCCTTAAACTTCCAGTCTCCGGGTTGTACCTCGGCACGGGTTCCTTTGTAAGCCACATTTTCTTTCAGCGTGTAAGTCTGCGTGGCGGCATTGTAGTCAAAGTCCTCCACTTGATACAATCCTTCGGTCACATAGCCGTAGAATTGTCCGATAGGTTCGCCCACCGCCAGGCGGTGCGTGTTTTGGTTGTGACCGAACTGTGCTTCGTAGTACTGCACGGATTCGCCCGTCAAGGCCTCCACCGTATTTTTGTTGTGCGACAAGGTCACTTGGGTTGTCCAACTGAAGTCCTTGGTCGAGATGTTGTTGGTGTTGATGGTCAGGTCCACACCCATGTTCTTGGTCTCGCCGGCGTTGATCATCATCGTGCCATAGCCCGAAGACAGGGGTACTTGCGCGTTCAGCAGCAGGTTGCTACTCTTGTTGATGTAGAACTCCGGCGAGATGGTGATGCGTTGTTCCAGGAAACCGAAGTCCAGTCCGAAGTTGAAGGTCTTGTTCGCCTCCCACTTCAAGTCGGGATTCGGGATTCGGGTCGAAGCGTAACCCGGCACCAATTGTCCGCCCATCGCCGTGTTGAGCGACGTAAGCAATGCCAGGCTGTTGTAGCTGCCGATACGGTTGTTGCCTGCCAAACCGTAACCGATACGTAGTTTCAAGTCGGAGAACAAGTTGAGGTTCTTGATGAACTTTTCCTCACTCAGTCGCCACGCCGCTGATACGGCGGGGAAGTACCCCCACTTGTTGTCCTTGCCGAACTTCGATGAACCGTCGGCACGGAATGTGGCGCTTACCAAGTATCTGTCGTTGAAGTCGTAGTTGACGCGGGTGAAGAACGACAGCAGGTTGTCATCATCGTTCGCGCTGCTTTGTGCTGTCGAGGGTGTGCCCAGTCCCATGTCGTCCAACTGGAAGTCACCTGTGGGCAGGTTGGTGACGCCCGTCAGCACGTAGCGTTCCCAGCGATGCACGTATTCCTGTCCCAATTGTGCGGTCAGTTTATGTTTTTTCTGGAAACGTGTCTCATACGTCAGCACGTTCGAGGTCTGTATGCTTCCGTCCTCCGTGTTGCGTATGCTGCCGTAGATGCCGTTGCGGCGTCCCATGATGGAACGTTCGCCGTAGAACTGCTCGCGGCGTTGTGCTCGGAAGCGCAATCCGGTCGTGTTACGGAAAGTCAGCCCTTTCCTGAGTTTGTAGGTCAATCCGCCGTTGGCTTGCAAGGTGCGTATCTCGCGGTCATCTTTCTCTTCCGAAGCGTTGATGAGGGGGTTCTGCATCACGTCATCCTCCGTTTCATCCGTTATTGCATCCATAATGAGCAAGTCCGCATCGTTGTAGCGCAGTCCTTGGATGGGGCGGTATTGCAAGATTTGCGCCATCTTGTTGAAACGTGCGTCCACGTTGCTGCCGCCTTCGTTCGTACCGTTGCCTGCCACGCCCGCTCCGTAGATGCTGCGTTGGTCGAAGGTGAAGCGGCCGTTCACGCTCAGTTTGTCGTTGAGCTTGCTGTTCACGCTCAGCGAGAGGTTGTGGCGGTCGCTACCACTGTACACCATGGCGCCTTCATCCTTATTATAATTATAGGAGATGTTGTATTTCACGGCATCACTGCCTCCGCTAAAGGCGATGCGGTAGTTCTGCGTCAGCGTGGTGCGCCCCATAGTCTCGTCCAACCAGTCGACGCCGGCACGGTTGGCATAGTTGTCGTGTATCTCCAAGAAACTGCCGTAACGGTTCTGCCAACCGAGGACTGCCTCCGAGGGTGAGCTGGAAGCGTTGCCCAATGTTCGCTCGTAGTCCGCCAACACGTATTCCTCCACGCTCAATACGTCCAGCTTGCTGGCAAGCTTGCGGAAGCCCAAGTAAAAGTCGAAGCTCACCGTGCCCTTGCCTTCTTTCTGGCTGGAACCACTCTTCGTGGTCACCAACACTACGCCGTTGGCACCGCGCGCTCCGTAGATGGCGGTGGCGGAAGCGTCCTTCAGCACGTCGATGCTTTCAATGTCTCCGGGGTCGAGGTTGCTCATGCCGTCCTCGGTAGGGAAACCGTCGATGACGTACAGCGGCTCGTTGTCCTGCGTGATGGAGATACCGCCACGCACCCTGACCGATACGTCCGAACCGGGCTGACCGTCACTTTGGATGACCTGCACACCCGCCATACGTCCCGCCAAGGCTTGCGTGGCATCCGAGGTAGGCACTTTGGTCAAGTCTTCGCTTTTGACCGAAGCTACCGAACCGGTCAAGTCCTTGCGTTTCATGGTGGCATAACCTACTACAACGACCTCTTCCAGTAGTTGGTCGTCCGTGCGCAGGGTGACGTCTATCTGTTTACGTCCCTTCACGGGCACTTCCTGCGTCTTCAGGCCGATGAAGGAGAAAACCAACACGTCTTTCGACGCATCGTTCACCTTGATGGTGTACGTTCCGTCGACGCCGGTGATGGTGCCCACGCCTGATACTCCTTTGATGGTGACATTACCACCGATGACTTCCAGCCCCTCGTTGTCTATCACCTTGCCGGTGACGGTGAGTTGCTGGGCGCGGATGCCGGTGGCGATACCGGCTATCAGCAGCAGTGTGATGATCAGTCTGTTCTTCATTTTATATAGTGTATTATATTATTATTCGCTTTCTAAATGGGAATTTAGCGCGCGCAAGCGCGCTTTAATGAAGAATTAAGAATGATGAATGAAGAATTATAGTAATCAACTCCCCTCCTTCCGGAAGGAGGGGTGCCCAACGGGTGGGGTGGTAGGAAAAGCATGGTTTGACCTATTTAATATAATGATAAGAATAGGAGTCGCTTACGCGGCATATTTCTCCTACCACCTCCCCCTTCGGGGACTCACCCCCTCCTTGCTCCCCCGTTTGTCGGGGGAGAGCACCCTTCCGGAAGGAGGAGAGTTTTATTACCTTTCTTCACAAACTCTAATTCTTCATTCATCATTCTTCATTCTTAATTCATCATTCTTTATTTAATAGATAAATAATCATTTAACGCTTCTCGTATTCACCGCTTGCCGGTCCGTCACCTCCTGCACTTGGTACGTGCCGTCCGTCTCGTCGTAGAGGATGGACGAACCTGCGTGTTGGCGGGTATAGGGTGTGTCGCCCAGCACGGGGTTGTCATTTCCGTAGCTGAAGACCACCGGCTCCGTGGCGTGCGTCACTTGCAGGCGGGCAGGCTCGTTGGTGTCCAGGGCAGCCTCTATCGTCCAATCGCCGATGGTGAATGTGTTTCCCTCGCGGCGCACGGGTGCCGGACTTGCCTCGTCCCTTGCTCCCGCTTGGATGATGGCCAAGTAGCGGGTGGCGACGGCACTCTCCGTGCAGGCGGTCAGGTGCCATTGGTTCGGGTAAGCGTCTCCACTCGTGGCAGGCGGCACAACGAATTGGTCGGTCTGCGTGAGGGAGAAGTCTTGGCTTCCGTACAGGTTGGTCACGGCATAGTAATGCTGGTTGCTCGTGCTCAGCATCTGTTCGTCTTCGTTGAGGTTGAACCGTGTGGGGCTATGCAGCAACCAGTCCCAACGAGCGGCCTCGGAGGCTTCCAGTTCATCGTAGATGAGTACGATGTCGGGATGCAGCATCAGTACGTGGCGGCGGTACTTGGTGAGCGGTGTTTCGCCGAAACCGTTCTCCGGTGTCTGCGTGATGCCCGCTGCTTCAAAGGCTGTTGTCCATAGCGGGTCATCCGTCACGCCGCAGTAAGCGTGCGAAGCGTCGCCCAGACAGTAGCTGATGTGGTTGCCGGTGAGGGCACGTACCACGTTGCCATACCCCTCGGTGGAGTAGGGCTGACCGATGCCGTTCACCAATATCGTGTTGTGCGCCCGGGTGTGTCGGTAGGACATCAGGTTATGGGCGTCGCTGAAGTTCTGGTAATAACCGCTGCTACGGTAGATGTTCTCTCCGCCGTACAGCAAGTTGAAGGCGTTTTGGCTGGCGGTGGTGTGGCTGCCCGAACCGAAGGTGCTGGAGCGGAACGACAGGGCCAGGTCGTGCTCCGTGTCGCCGGGGCGGCTGTGCATCGCCACTTCGCCCGCGTCCTGATACCACACGAGGTGAGGCGTGTCGGGCAGGTCTGTACTGTAAGTCCGCTCGGCGCACATGCGGTAGAGGCGCAGTTCGTAGTCGGCCTGCACCAGGCTCTGACACTCGTTGGCATACCAGCCGGCATAGCCGTCCATCAGCTCGCGGGCAATGTAGTCGGCGAAGGCGGCGGTGAGGCGGTTGGGCTCCGTGTAGCGTTCGCTGCTGTCACCGAAGCCGTTGCTGGCGGAGTGGGGCG
>CALUIQ010000271.1 GCA_944320735.1 uncultured Bacteroides sp.
TAGTAGGATCAAAGTTTAATCCATTCCTCCAATGTTGACTCCCAATAATCCCTAAATTATGGTTATTGTACTGTAACATAGACTCATCATAGTAATAAGCCTCTGAAAACTCTTCTTCGTTTCCCGTGTTGTTGAACAGCTTCACACTTTCTTGCCCGAACGTCAGGCAAGAGATTTGTAGCAATAATATGATTATCGTGGTTGGAGCTAATTTTTTCATAGCGATGAGGATTAAATTAATACGTGGGGTGTGAATTTATACTGTGTACATGCACATCGGTAATATATGCTACGTCTTGCAGCCAATTATACTCGATATAATAACAATGTTGTTCGGGATGTTTGCATTCTGAACTGTAGAAATAAACGGTTGCATAGCTCTCATCTATGGTATCATTATCCGTTTCTATATTGTAATAAGGTAAACAATCATCATTGTAACCGCTACAATTAGAATTCAGACTACGTAGATTGACTTCTTCCGAAGCATATTTCATTTCACTAATCGCACTCTCACAACTGCTTATTGTAATCAGTGCGATAAACCCGATTAAATAATAAAACTGTTTCATAATCCTTGTTTTTATATTCAGATATAAAGATATGAAAAATGCAATAAACATTTGTGTTATTATTGTTAAATAATGCAAAGAACCAAGAGACTGTTTATATATACTGCCAATGGAAATATATCTTTTGAACACAGCGGCATAAATGCGCAGAGATTTTAATCTTTTCGCTGTGTCCCTGTCTAAGGGAGCGTAGTTGAGGGGTCTCGTATAACACTCTCTCATGCACTACGGGAGATGCTTCACATACGTTCTGCATAACAGAATGATAGGTACTTCGAATTTTGATACACCCCATAAACTCAGTTTTTTGTAAAAATCGCGATTATAATCGCAGAAATTTGTACCTTTGTAAGCTCTTAATCGTGATTTTTTGTATGGCAGTGAAAGTTGACACCCGGAAAGAGATTGTGTTCGGATCATCTAATCCGAACATTTCTCGTGTGCTTAGCAAGAAAGAAAAGGATGGCGAGTTGCGAAAGGTCGCGCCACGCATCTATACGACCAATCTTATTGACAGTCTGGAGAACATTGTGCGCCGTAACCTCATGGATATACTTGTTTATCGGTATCCGGATGCAATTATTAGTCATCGCAGTGCCAAAGAGATGCGCCCGACAGCGACAGGAGATTTCTTCCTGACCCATTCTACTACAAGGAGAGTGACGGACTTGCCCGGTATCATTCTCAATTTTGTCAAAGGACCCAAAGCATCGTCTCACGATATACCATTCATAGGTATGCACATATCGGGTGAACATCGGTATATGCTTGAGAATATGCAAACATCAAGAAAATCCGGTGACGAATCACGAGTTCTTCCTGTCAATGTGATTGAAAATAAACTCGAACAGATACTGCTCACCGGTGGAGAAGACAGACTTAACGAATATCGCGACGAACTGAGAACTGTTGCAGAAGAATTGGGTATGCAGACGGAGTTTGCCAAAATCAACAATCTGATTTCTGCGTTGCTCTCAACCCATGATGCGAAGGTGCTGTCAACGGACTCGGCAAAAGCACTTGCGGCAGGAAATCCGTTTGATAAGACAAGGGTTGAATTATTTGAAGTGCTTTTTGATGCGATAAAGGACCGATATTTCGTCATACGCAACAATCGCAATACTGATGAGCAATCGTTCCGTCTCTTCTCATTCTTTGAGAGCTATTTCTCAAATTATATTGAAGGAACAGAATTTGAGATTGACGAGGCTAAGGCGATTGTCGACTCCGGTATTCCCATGCCACGACGTGATGAAGATTCACACGACATTCTCGGAACATTCAAGGTTCTGTCAAACCGCGCTGAGATGATGAAAACGCCGACTTCTCCCCAAGAATTGTTTGCTATTTTAAGCCACAGGCATAGTATTTTGCTTGAAGGACGACCACACATGAATCCCGGCATTTTCAAGACGAAGAATAATCGTGCAGGAATGACAGAGTTTGTGGATTATCAACTTGTGAAAGGTACGCTCTCGCAAGGCTTCAAATATTACGCCGCATTGACTGATCCGTTTGCGCGCGCGATTTTTATGATGTTTATGATAAGCGAGGTTCATCCTTTCAATGATGGTAACGGACGCATTGCCCGTGTGATGATGAACGCTGAACTTGTCCGTGCAGACCAGTCGCGTATAATCGTTCCGACAGTGTTCCGTGAAGATTACATACTCGCATTGCGAAAACTGACCCGCCATAAAGACCCGCTGGCATATATTAATGTAATGACAAAGCTCCACAAGTTCAGTGACAACCTTTACGGTACTGATTTCACTGAATTGAAGAATTATCTCGCCGCCTGTAATGCCTATGAAGAACCGTCACAGGCGAAACTGCAAATCATAGATAGGACTATTAAGTAAGTGTACTGAATTAATTGACATCATTTTCAGTAGTTAAGAAGTTAAGGAGTTATCACTCCGCTTTGCTCCGTTAGGAGTTAAGCCAATACCTTTTAGTATATATACGAAGCCTACTATCGGCTTAACTCCTTAACT